>VGOH01000329.1 GCA_016875955.1 Chloroflexota bacterium | reverse complement strand
ACCAACAGGGACGCCAGGATAAAACGAGCTTTCATACTTTTCGTCTCCTTAAGAATTTGTAGTCAAGGCTACCCCTGGGCTGAGCATTTGCCAAATCGTCAGTGTCTCGCCTCACCTCCTTCCAGCGCCAAGCGTGCGCCGTAGAGCTTGATACCAGAGTTGTTGCAGAATAAGCTGTAGCCACAGAACCACACAGAAGGACGCAGAATGGGAATTTACGTGCCGGGTCATGTGATTTTTCTGTGTCTTTCTGTGTCTTTCTGTGGCTGAATCTCCGCCAGCGCTATTTTGCAACGAGTCTACTGTATGGCGACTCACGCCTCACATTTGACGTTTGACGTCTTGACGTTTCGCCGATTTCCGCTTGACGTTTGACGTTTGACGTTTGACTTCTACCCTTCGCCACGCTCGAACGGCTTGTTCAAGGCCGCTGGCTGGCGGGCGCGGTTGACCATCACGGCCAGCACAGCGATGGTCAGGATATACGGCAGCATCACCGCCACGTCGGACGGAATCTTGACCCCCAGCACCTGCATCCACAACTGCAGGGCATTGACGGAGCTAAACAACAGCGTGCCGGCCAGAATCCCCAGCGGCCGCCACCCGCCAAAGTACACCAGAGCCACGGCGATAAAGCCCAGACCAGCGGTGAGATTCTCTTGAAAAAGATTGGTCAGGGCGATAGACAGCGAAGCCCCGGCGATGCCGGCCAGCACCGCGCCCAGGCACACGCAGAAATAGCGCACGCCGACGACGCTCACGCCCAGCGAGTCGGCGGCGGCCGGGTTTTGCCCCACGGCTTTGATCTTCAGCCCCCAGGTTGTTTTTTCCAGGACCCACCAGGCCAACGGCACCAACAGGAACGCCCCGTAGACCGGCAGGCTATGCTGAAAAAGGATTTGCCCAACGATAGGAATGTCGCCTAGCCAGGGAATCTTGAGCGGCGGAAAACCGCTGACCGTCTTGACCGTGCCGATGGTAACTTTGAACAGCAGACTGGATAGCCCC
>VGOH01000328.1 GCA_016875955.1 Chloroflexota bacterium | reverse complement strand
CTGGGGCAGATGCTCCGTCACCGCGCTGAGGTAAGCCGGCGACAGGTCGGTGGCCACCGCCTCCACCTTGGCCCCCGAGTGGTGCAGTCTGACCCAAAAGGGCTTAAGGGCGTCGGCGCCTTTGCCGTCCCCCACGAACACCACCGCCCCGGTTATCAGGTCCAACACGATGGTCAAATAGCGGTGCCCTTTGCCGAGGCTGATTTCATCGCCGGCGATCTGTTTGAGTCCGCGCAGCTTTGGCCGGGCAAAGCGTTTGGTCAGGTTCCGTTTCTGGATGTCCTTGACCACGTCCCAGCTCACCAGCAGGTGCCGGGCCGCGTCCTTGATGGTGGTGTTCCGGGACAATTCCAGGGCATAGCGTTCGAAGGCCCGGGTGTAACTCCGCCGCGGCTGGGCAAAGCCCACCTTCACCTGGCGCAACGTCCGGCAATGCCGGCACTGGACCCGGGGCACCGCCAGTTTGATCCACACCGGCTTTCGCCCGATGGGAATCGTGCGGAATTGTCGCATGACCTTTCCCCTGGGGCTGACTTTATGGCTGCCGCATTCAGGGCAACAAAGAGAGCCGACGTCCGGCGCCACGGTGAAATGAACGGCGCCGCCTTTGATTTCCAGGCACTGCTGGTGGTAGCCGCGAATGCCAAAGGCGTGATACAGTAAGGTGGTGGACATGGCCTGGTCTCCTTTCGACTGACTTTTGGGGGTCGTCTTTAGGAAACCGCATGTCCACTCTCTTGTCAAAATGTACGCTTATTCCGGATGAGCCATTATTTGGATATATATAGCCCCACCAACAAGCTGTTTAACAAAGAGCGCATCGAGATTAAGTGCCTCTTTTCATGGGCGCACCGCCGACTCCTGGTGGCCACCAATCCAGTCCATCCGGTCGATAAATTTGCAGTGGAGACGCCTAAGAAAGCCATGCCCATTCCCAAGCAGATGGCCGAAATGCTAATGGCCGCGGGGCCGAATCGCCCCCTCCTCTTGGTGCTATTCCACACCCTGGCC
>VGOH01000327.1 GCA_016875955.1 Chloroflexota bacterium | reverse complement strand
AGCCCAAACTGATGGTACATGGGCAGCGCAAACAGCAACAACCTGTCATCCTCGGTCTGCTGGAATCCCTCACCGGAAACAATCGCTTCCAGAACCAGGTTCCGCTGTGAAATGGCCGCGCCCCGGGGCCGATTGGTCGGCCCGCTGGTATAGGAGATTATGCCGATATCATCCGGCTCGGGGGCAATCTCCACCTCTGGCACAGTATTATTCGCCAGGATTTCCTCATAGCTGGGGAACTGGCGGCCGCATCTGCCGCCCAGGTCAACCACCCGCTGGACGTATTTGAACCGGGAAAGCATCGGCACCAGCGGCTGCAGCAGGTCGCTTTCCGCCACCAGTACTCTGGGCCGGCAGCTATCCAGGACCAGGGCCAGCTCAACAATTTTGTAGCGGACATCCAGCGGCACTGGGATAGCGCCCGCCTTTATTATGCCGAAGTAGATGATAATGAATTCCGGACTGTTGTTCATCAGCGTGGCGATGCGGTCGCCCTTCTCCACGCCCAGAGCCACAAAGGCACCGGCCATCCGGCTAGCGGCCTCATCCAGCTCAGTGTAAGAAAGACGCCGTTCGCCGCAGATGACCGCCGTTTTGTCAGCGTGCTTCTCCGCCGCCGCCTCAAGCAACTGCTTTAAGTCTTCAACCTGTTTCAACGTAATGGGCCTGGTGGGGAAGGGGGGACTCGAACCCCCATGTCTTGCGACACCAGATCCTAAGTCTGGCCCGTCTGCCAGTTCCGGCACTCCCCCTGAATATAGTACGAGCGCGGTTATTCTCTAGACAGAAAACCGCGGTTAAGTAATACTATAACATTTTGAACCTGCACGCTCAAGATAGGCACTGAGCGGTTTTATTCGCATCTGGTGGCTATGTGCTTACCTCACCCCTGTCCCCTCTCCAGCCTTTAACATCGGAGACAACCACGCTTATTACTGGCTGGAGAGGGGGTGTTATAAATGAGAGGGGGCTTCGCCCCCTCTCAAAAACTCTCCCCCTCTCAAACATACTGCTCATTCT
>VGOH01000326.1 GCA_016875955.1 Chloroflexota bacterium | reverse complement strand
AACCCGCACAGGTCAACGACCTGGCGGAAGGGATTGGACTGTGGGTAAAGCATAACAGCCTCCAAGAGATTGGAGATTAGAGATTGGGGGTGGCTGAATCTCCAATCTCTAATCTCAATATTTCTCCCAGTGCAGGACTTCGGCCAGGGGCTTCTTGGCCTTGGTGGGCCACTCGGCCGGCACGCCGATGGGCACCAGGGTGAGCAGCCTTTTCGCCTTGGGGATGCCCAGCAGCGCCTTGAACTCCTCTTCCCGCGGCAGGGTGTAGCCTTCCAGCCAGCAGGAGCCGTAGCCCAGGGCGGTGGCGGCGATGAGCATGTTCTCCACCGCTGCCGCGCCGTCTTCCAGCCACCAGCGGGACGAAGGGTCCATGACCACGGCGATGATCGCCCCGGCCTTGTCCATCCACGGCGAGGCCACCTTGAGCTGCTCAATCATCCCCCGCTCCGTGACGACGATGAATTCCCAGGGCTGTTTGTTGCTGCCCGTGGCGGCCAGCCTCCCGGCATCCACGATGGTCTCCAGGTCCTCTTTGGGGATCGGCGCGCCGGTGTAGCTGCGCACGCTCCGCCGTTTGCGAATAGCCTCCAAAGCGTCCATGACACAACCTCCTCAAAATCAGGACGCAGATGAACGCTGGCTACGCACGCAGATTCTTTTTTATAGAAAATAATAAATCAGCGTCTATCTGCGTTAATCTGCGTCCTCTCCCTAGCCGCCAGGCCAGGGGCTAACCAGGACGCAGAAAAACGCGGATGAACGCGGATTTTTTTTGTATTTTTCTGCGTTTGTCAGCGTTAATCTGCGTCCTCTCCCTGGCCGCCAGGCCGGGGGTTAACCAGGACGCGGATGAACGCGGAAGAGCGCGGATTTTTTATATTTTTCTGCGTCTATCGGCGTTAATCTGCGTCCTCTCCCCGTCTCCAATCTCCAATCTCTAATCCCCATTCTCCAACCTCAACTCTTGTACGCCTTTCCTTCGCCCAAGACCTCGTGGACGATGGGCATCCACTCGCTGATCG
>VGOH01000325.1 GCA_016875955.1 Chloroflexota bacterium | reverse complement strand
GCCCACAGCCGGGTGGGGCGCGCCAACGGTATCCCCATGAGAAGCATAACCTTGTTTCTCTTTGGCGGTGTGGCGCACATGGGCCGTGAGGCGAGGGAGCACCGGGCGGAGTTCCGCATGGCCATGGCCGGCCCCCTGGCGAGCCTGGTCATTGGGGGTATTTTTTTCGGGATATACCTTTTACTGCAGAATATCAGCGAACCAATCGCTGCCCTGGCGTTCTGGCTGGCGCAGATAAACGTGGTGCTGGCCATCTTTAACCTCATTCCCGGCTTCCCTCTGGATGGCGGCCGCGTCTTTCGTTCCCTCCTGTGGCGGTTCACCGGCAATTACCGGCGCGCCACCAGGGTTGCCGTTGAGGTCGGGCGGGGCGTCGGTTACCTCTTTGTGGCCGCTGGCATCGTGCTGATGTTTCTTTACCCCGGGCGCTGGTTCAACGGTCTCTGGCTGGCGTTTATCGGCCTGTTCCTGAGCTACGTGGCCACCGCCAGCTACCGGCAGGCACAGTGGCAGGCGGCGCTGCAGGGAGTCAGGGTGGCTGATGTTATGACAACGTACTGCCCGGTGATTTCTCCAGACATGAGTATCAGCCAGGTGGTTCGGGAATATATCTTCACCGGCGGGCACCACTGTTTCATGGTCGCCGTCAGTGGTGAGCTGCGGGGCATACTGACCCTGCAGAACATAAAGTCGGTCGACCGGAAAAACTGGGATACTGCCGCGGTGGGCAACATCATGACACCATTGGAGCGCCTGAAAGTAGTCCCGCCCGAAGAGGAAGTGCTGAGCGTTATCGAGCAGATGGAGGAGTACGGCATCGGCCAGATGCCGGTGGTCAGCGAGGGCAGAATCATCGGCCTCATCGCGCGCGATGATGTGCTCAGGCTTCTCTATACGCGTTCCCGGCTGGGCATATAATGTTTCCGCTGCTCCTGTCCTATTTGTGGGGGTTTGTTTGCCTCTGGTTGGCAGTTGACGCCTCACCCCTGACCCCTCTCAAACCTTATTGAACTGGAGCGTCAAAGACAATCCTGA
>VGOH01000324.1 GCA_016875955.1 Chloroflexota bacterium | reverse complement strand
AAAGGTAGTCCTTGTAGAACTCAAGGTGGCCGCTGGTGCGCCACAGGTCCATGCGGGCGATGTGCGGGGTGTAGACCAGGTCATAGCCGCGTCGGAAATGTTCCTCTTTCCAGAAGTCCTCAATGAGGCGCCGGACGACGGCCCCCTTCGGGTGCCAGAGGACAAGCCCGGGGCCGAACTCGTCCTGAATGCTGAACAGGTCAAGTTCCCGGCCCAGCTTGCGGTGGTCCCTTTTGGCCGCCTCCTCCAGCAGTCGCAGGTGTGCCTCCAACGCTTCACTGGTGTCAAAAGCTACCCCGTAGATGCGCTGCAACATCGGGCGGTGCTCATCGCCGCGCCAGTAGGCCCCGGCGATGTTGAGCAGCTTGAAGGCCTTGATTTGGCCGGAGGATTTGACGTGGGGGCCGCGGCACATGTCCAGAAACGAGCCCTGCTGGTAGAGGCTGACCTTCTCATCAGGCAGCTCGTTGATTAATTCCAGCTTGTAGGGCTGCGCGGCAAAGACCTGCCGCGCTTTCTCTTTAGTTGCTTCAGTGCGGGTGAACGGCGTATCGGCGGCGATGATTGCTTTCATCTTCTGTTCAATGACGGGCAGGTCGTCCGGGCCCAGCGGACGGGGCAAATCAAAATCATAATAGAACCCGTCCTCTATCGCCGGCCCGATGCCGAACTTGGCGTCAGGGAACATGGACAGGACCGCTTCCGCCATCACGTGGGAGGCAGAGTGCCTCATGGTCTCCAGGTGCTCTTCTTTGCCTTTATTTGCTTTTGACGCCACTTTTAAAGCCGGTCCGTTTATAATTACAAAAACCTCTCCCCCGTTTTGGAGCGAGAGGCTTCGCCTATACCTGCCTGTTCATCAGCCCTATTATAGCAGCGACATTTTACGAGTGCAAACATTCTGGTCATCAGCCTCTTTACCTGTGCCCTGATTTCATCTGCCCCGGCGGCTGATATAACTGACCAGGAAAAGAAGTACACCGCCGAACAGCAGTGCCCCCAGGTCAAGGTACTTGATGCTAAGCAGTTTGCTGAGCAGGCC
>VGOH01000323.1 GCA_016875955.1 Chloroflexota bacterium | reverse complement strand
CCCGGCCAGCGCGTTAGTTCAGTAGCTTGACGGTTACTGACGGTGGCGATTGCGAATAGGGAACATCGTCGATGCCCACGTGCCCGCAGACGGCCCGCCAGTCTATCCTCTCTGTCTGCGGTATAACGGTTGTGTGCAGCGCAATCGTGGCCTGGCTGACCATCGGGTGATTCTCGGCAGCAGCGCGGTAGTCGAAAGTCCTGCGACCACCCGAGTAGGTGGCGCGGACGTTGCCAACCGTTTGGGTCTTGCCGATCTCCAGCACGGCCGCCTCAATCTCCTGTGTCAGTGCGTCCAGTTCGTGCCTGACCTTCTCCCAGGCGAGCATTTTTTGTGCTAATTCTGAAACGTTCACCTTGCCTCCTCCTTTCCACGGGGGCAGTTAGACAAATAAGTGAAGGTTAAATGCCAGCCTATAGGGTATCTCTGCAATCTCGTCGTTGACATCTGGAGCTTTGCGGAAGTGCCTCGGTGTACCAATCTCGTAAAACTGGAAATACCCTTCGCTTTCGGTCTCAAAGCCAATTACGGCTTTTTGTTGGCCTTTCCACCACACGAGGCCAATTATTCCCTTGTCCATGCCAGCCTCCTTTCAATATAATCTACTTATCCACGGGGGGAGCCGGGACCCGAGGAGCCAGGGCCTGGCTCCCCCATCGTCACACCTTTGGCTCTGGCGTGTTCTGAGCTTCTAGCCACTTAGCAATCACAACGGCATCCTCCATACTGATCTCGTCGAAGTAATCATCAATCTCCGCGACGATCTCAGATGGGAAGCGACCGCATAAAGGACACTCTGAGTAGTTGCCGTAGCCGTGATCACACATGAAGAAATCTTCGGGAATGTAACGCATCCAACTCACCTTGCCTCCTCCTTTCCATGGGGGGAGCCGGGACCCGAGGAGCCAGGGCCTGGCTCCCCCATCGTCACACTTTCACCCTCTCCGCCAGCTTGCTGTTGATGTAGCCCAGCACCTTTGCTTTGACCTCGTCCTCTGTGCCCGCAAAATCTGCCAGGGGGCATCCCAGCGCAGCCTCGACA
>VGOH01000322.1 GCA_016875955.1 Chloroflexota bacterium | reverse complement strand
GCCACCATGTCGTTGGCCAGATACGTCAACATCCTACATTCTCCATTCTGCCCGTCTGGGCTGTGACGTTTCGCCGCCGTCTCCGCGGCTCGTCAGGGGATCACTACTGAAGCGCCATCATGCCTTGCTTCCCGAAACGGTGGGCATGATGGCGCTTCAACTCCCGACTTCTCTGGGGGCCTCGACAGCGGCTTCGCTCCGCCTACCTTTCCTGGGCTGGGCCAGGCTCTTCGTCTTGGTTCGTCCCCGTCGCTCTATATTGCCTCTAAACGAAAGCGGCCTCTCCGCTGATGTGACCAGCAGGAGAGGCCGCTTTGTAGCACGCCAGGGCCTTGTCGTCTTTCCCTTTCTGTGCTACAATAGAAGCACCCCTTCCGGTGGTCACATCGCCGGTTGGGTAGGAGCCGAGCGGTGCTAGTAACACCACTCGGCTCCGCTTCGTTTATTCAACTGCAATCATTATACAGAATAACCGTCCATTTGTCAATAGGGGTAAGGCCCTTTTTGAGGCCATTTTTTGCGATTCTCGAAAAATCGTGGTCGTCAGAGGCACAAAAAAGCCCGCCGTGTCAGGGCGGGTGTGAGAGGTGAATAATTCCGCTGTTGCGTTTACAGATGTAGCAGCCAACGGAGCAGGGCAGCCAACACGAGTAGAGCTATGCCCAGGATGATCGGCCAGGGGAGTTCGTCCAGGGGTGTGCCCTTATAGCGTCTGGGCATTGCTGGCCTCTGCTGGTTTGGTCTTGCGGCGTGGGCCTAGCTTTGTACCAGGCTTGAGGCCACGCTTAGGCTTGCTGGCAATATAGGCAGCCAGTGAGGGAGCATATACTAACCACTCCCTGGCTTTGCGTATGCCCTGGATAGCACCACGATGAAGTAGGCGAATAATGTGGTCTTGCGTCAGGTGCGCCCTTTCGCTGGCCTCTTTCGTGCTGATATAGTCCGTGATCGGCGTGGGTGTATCTTCTGGCATAGCCACATCTCCTTCAGTTGTAGGTTTCTAGCTGGTGCCCCTGGGGTGATTCGAACACCCGACGACAGGGCTTAGGAC
>VGOH01000321.1 GCA_016875955.1 Chloroflexota bacterium | reverse complement strand
CCCAACTTGGAAAGGTAGACCACCTGATAGCCCGCAAAATAGCCGTGCCAGTTCTTGTCCAGGATGTCCTTATAACTCTTGCCCTGCACCTCCCGTAGGTCTGGCTCACCGGCCACCAGGCACCACTTGGACACTTCGGTGGTTGTGGGGATGGGTGACCACATAGGTTCGACTTCACCGACCACACGAAAGCCCCAACGGTTGAATTGGGAAACCAGGGTGCGCAGATATTTGAAGTTGAAATTGTCTATCAACACAAAGAGCACTTTGTGTCCCTGAGCCAGGCTCGCTCTGGCCTGGTTGAGCAGATTAAAGACCCACCGATCCTGTTTCTGGTACTTGTTGGTGACGTAGTTATCGTAGAACCAATCGGCATAGCGCGACGAATAGCCGGCCATGGTCTCATCCCAGCGGTCGTTCTCTTCCAGCCAGAATCGGTATGGCAGGTACTCTTGGACGGCCCAATGTAGCCAATCTTCTGCATTACGGTTTTGGTCAGGGACGGCAGGATAGGCTGGTGGGATGAGGGACTGTAAGGCAGCAAGCCCGGCCTCAATCTGTTCCTGGATGGGTCGAAAGCGATTGCTGATCCGGTGCAGAAGTTGCGGGGTAGGTTGCAGGGCATCCCTTTTAGCCCTCAATTGCTCCCTTACCCACTCAAACTCCTCAGGCAGAAAGCCGCTCATCTCGGCCAGAGCCGCTTCCAAGTCGGCCAGGCTGGTGATATGCGGCGACAGGTTATTGAGGTAATAGCGGATCTGCTGGATCGTGTCGCCCAGGTCAAGGCCCTCCAGGTTTACCGGCGATGGGTCTAGGCCTAGGTTCTTGAAGATGGTGTACCACTCTTTCAGAATATCCTGCCCAAAATGTGGTGGATACCCTTGCAAGAGTTTGTAGCTTCCCAAGTTGGTCTTCAGTGATGCTGGCGCATCGAAGAGGGCCATGACCAATCTCTTGAGTTCTCGCTGTGAGGCCTGGCTAAGCCATTGTTCCTTGCGCCTTTCTAATGCCTGCATTACCAGGGGCAATCCCCGATTGGCCTGCCAGCGGGCCGGGTCCAGG
>VGOH01000320.1 GCA_016875955.1 Chloroflexota bacterium | reverse complement strand
CCCCCCTTGTTTCCTTTTGGCTGTCCGCCATCTTCGCCCGCTTACGGCGGGGAGGTAATACTGTGTCCGTCCTCTACCCGCTTGACCTCTAGCCCCATATCCGCCAGCCGTTGCAGGCTTGCGGCGCAGTAGGCGGGCACGATCTCCACGCCCCGCCCCCGCCGCCCTAGCCGCGCACAGGCCACCAGCGTCGTGCCAGAGCCGAGGAAGGGGTCAACAATGATATTACAATCATGGTTGCGAATAGGGCGTTCCATACATTCTAGGGGCTTCTGCGTGGGATGGCCTGAATGTTCCTCTTCCGATGTGTACGAGTGTAGGGGCTTAATATCCCAAACCGTTGTTTGATTACGGTCGCCAGACCATTTATGTGCAAACCCCTTCCTCACCGCATACCAACAAGGTTCATGTTGCCAGTGATAATCGCCCCTAGATAAGGCGAAGATGTTTTTGTACCAGATTATTTGATTTCGTATCTCATAGCCCTTATCAAGTAACCCCTCAAAAACAACTGCACTATGAAGCGCCGCATGCCAGATATAAACAATCGGCGCTTCCACTAAGGCGATAGCAACAGACCAATCAGATTTATCATCATTAATTACTTTGCCAATGCTCAGGATGGTATTCGATACTCCCCTAATTCGTCTCCACTCAGGCTCATATTGCACCCCATACGGCGGGTCGGTCACGCATATCTCTGCCTTCTCCCCCCGCATCAGCCGTTCCACCGTCGCCCTGTCCGTGCAGTCCCCGCAGATTAGCCGCTGCTCCCCTGCCTCCCACACGCTGCCCGTCGTCACCTGCCACTTCTCTTGCAGCTCCGCCGCCTTGTCAATCTGGGCTTCAGGAGCGGGCAATTCTCGTCCTAGCCTTATCCCTTCCTTCTCTGCAATCTCGGCCAGCATCGCTTGAACGGCCTGGCTTTCAGTAGATACTGACCTGAGCAAGCCGTCCAGCTTTTCCTTGTCCGCTGCGGCCATCGCCGCCAGGGGGTCAAGGGTCAAGAGCACCTTGCGCTCCTCATCTGGCGTCAGGTCAACATAGCCAGCAGGCAGGAACTCCTCACCGTGC
>VGOH01000319.1 GCA_016875955.1 Chloroflexota bacterium | reverse complement strand
GAGCAATGCTGGATACGCCGAGACCAGAGCCGCCGTGGCGGAACAGCTTTGCCTGGAAACCGGCATAAAATTCACCGCCAGCGACGTTATCATGACCAACGGGGCCGCCGGCGCGCTGAACGTCATTCTGAAAACGGTGCTCAACCATGGCGACGAGGCGATTATCTTCGCCCCTTACTTCGCTGAGTATGTTCACTATATCGCCAATCACTATGGAGTTGCCCGTATCCTGCCCACGGACGAACAGTTTGCCCCGCGCGTTGACGAGCTGGCCAAGGCCATCAACAAACGGACCAGGGCCGTGCTCATCAACTCGCCAAACAATCCGTCGGGCGCGGTCTACAGCGAAAAGCGACTGCGCGAAATCGGCAAGGTGCTCCGCCAGAAAGAAGCTGAACTCGGGACGAATATCCTGCTCGTCAGCGACGAGGCCTACCGCAGGCTGCTCTATGACGGCCTGAAATACCCCTTCCCGGTGCACCACCACGCCAACAGCATCATCGCCACCTCGCACTCCAAAGACCTGGCCCTGCCCGGGGAGAGAATCGGCTACATCGCCGTGCACCCGGAATGTCACAACCGGGAAGACCTGGTCAATGGCTTCATCCACGTCAACCGGACGCTTGGCTTTGTCAACGCCTCAGCCCTGATGCAGCATATCGTGCGCCATTTGCAGGGGGTCACCATCTCGGTGGCCGAATACCAGAAGAAGAGAGATTTTATGCTGGATAACCTCACCAAGATGGGCTATGAGATGGTGAAACCCCAGGGGGCTTTCTATATCTTCCCCAAATCCCCAATCAAGGATGATGTTGCCTTTGTCCGGGAACTGCTGCAGTTAAAAGTTTTAACCGTTCCCGGCAGTGGTTTTGGCACGCCGGGCTATTTCCGCATTGCCTACTGCGTGGAAGACAAGATTCTTAAAGGTTCCCTTGACGGCCTGCGCGCGGCGGTACGAAAATACCAACTGACTAAATGAGGACAAAAGATGGCAGAACCGGAGAACAAAGCACCTGACAATGTTGCCGAACTGCAGGCAGAGGCAAAGAAAGAGCCAATCGCCTCTTTTCTGAACATGAAGTTACT
>VGOH01000318.1 GCA_016875955.1 Chloroflexota bacterium | reverse complement strand
TTCCGTGGCCTTCAGGCCGTGGCCGGTGAAAACGGAGACGATTATTTCATTCTGGGCTGAACGGGGAAGATACTTTTTTACGCCGGCGATGGTGGCTGCCGACGTGGGCTCAATGCAATAGCCCAGGCGGCCCATCGCTATCAGCGATTTTTTTATCTCGTCCTCGCTTACCGTGATGAACTCGCCGCCAGTCTGCCTGACGGCAGCAATGATTTGCCGGCCTCTCACTGGCCGGGCAATGGCGATGCCCTCGGCTATGGTATCCTTCGTTTCTATTGTCGGTACTTCCGCCAGGTTCTCCCGGTAAGTCTGGTAGAGCGGGGCGCAGTTCTCCGCCTGCACGCCTATAATTCGGGGCAGGTGGTCGGTGATTTCTGCTTCCAGCAGCTCCCTGAAGCCGATACCGGCGCCGAGCAAGAGCGTGCCATTGCCGACGGGAAGGATAACGGTATCAGGAGCTCTCCAGCCGAGTTGCTCGCACACCTCATAGGCGAAGGTCTTGGTCCCCTGGAAGAAAAAGGGATTTCGGGCGTGGCTGGCATAGTAGGTCCTGGCGGCAGCCCGCAGGGCTGCCTGTGCCGTGTCCTCCCTGGTGCCGGGTATCTGGTGCAGCACTGCGCCATAAAGCTTTATCTGGGCGAGCTTGCCGGCGACAGTATTCTGGGGCACAAAGATGTGGCATTTGATGTCAGCGCGGGCGCAGTAGGCGGCGATGGCGGCGCCGGCATTTCCCGAGGAGTCCTCGACCACCTCTTTTATGCCCAGTTCCTTCACCTTGCTGATGAGGACGGATGCCCCCCGGTCTTTATAGGAGCCGGTGGGGAACAGCTGGTCCTGTTTAATGAGAACGGCTCTCTGGTCAATAATAACTTCAGTTAGCGGAGTGAACCCCTCATCAAGGGAAATGATATTCTCATCTTTTCCCAGAGGGAGGGCCTCACGATAGCGCCACATGTTTGGTTTTCTCCCTTTTATCCTGGCGGGGTCGAATTCGGGCTGAAAGTCAATATCCAGGACGCCACCGCAGTCGCACTGCCATCGCGGCTCATCCAGCGGGTATGATTTCCGGCACTCAATGCAGATGAGAT
>VGOH01000317.1 GCA_016875955.1 Chloroflexota bacterium | reverse complement strand
AGGTATCTCGCCCGCCAGGACAGAGGGCAGAAGGCGGGCATATTCGGCGCCGGGGCACAGGCGCGGACACAGCTCTGGGCGATGACCATTGCCAGGGATGTCGCCAGGGCCTATGTTTATGACGTTAATGACGAGTCTGTAAGCCGGTTCATCAAAGAGATGACGGACAAGCTCCAGCTTGATATTGTCAAAGCTAGCTCGCCTGGCCAGATTCTGGAAAAAGTAGACATCATCTGCACCGCCAGCTCCTCGCCCACGCCGGTATTTGACGGCAGCAAGGTCAGGGAGGGCACCCATATCAACGGCGTCGGCAGCCACACGCCCAAGGCCCGCGAGCTGGACACGGCCATCATCAAGCGTTCAAAAGTAATCGCCGATTCCTATAGTGCCTGCCTGAATGAGGCGGGCGATATCATGCTCCCCATTCAGGAGGGGGCGATAGATAAATCACATCTGTATGCAGAATTGGGCGAGGTGATTACGGGAAAAAAGCTGGGCAGGGAGAATTCCAGAGAGATTACCCTGTTCAAGTCAAACGGCCTGGCCATCCAGGACGTGGCCGCTGCCAAGCTGGTCTACGACAAGGCAGTGCAGGCGGGCATCGGCACAAACGTGGAGTTATAATCTTGCTTTTACCGGTCACCCCACTCTATACCGCTCAAGGCGAAAATCATTGGTACAGAAGGGCGCCCGGGTTGGCCTTGACCATCTTCGCCACATCTTTGTCCGGCACATCGCGCACCAGCATCCCGGTGATGTAAAGTCGCATGGCCTCCGCTGGCGATGGGGACATGAAGATGCCGGTATCGGTGGCGGCAATGATTCGGTCCGGGCCAACGGTCTTATAAAGCTGCATGAATTCATCCCAGGACCACTGCAGGGGACGGAAGTTGCTGCTGTAGTAGCCGATGTAGGCGCCCTTGTCAGCGCATATCTTCATCTGGTCAACAGTCATCTTGCAGGTGACTTGGTTGGGGTGGATTACCTCAATGCGCTTGATGCCGAATTTCCTGGCTTCATCAATCAGGATAAACCGTTCTTTGGTGCTCTGGTGCCCCAGGGCGAGTATCATATCCACTTCGGCAATCATGGCGAAAATCTCTTTCAGCGGCGG
>VGOH01000316.1 GCA_016875955.1 Chloroflexota bacterium | reverse complement strand
TCAATCTGCGATACCTTGGTGCCCTCATATATTTGAACGCCGTCATCTTGCAGCGCTTTGGCCAGTATTGACGTGAGCTCAGCATCTTCCAGTGGCAGGATATGGGGCAGCATCTCCACCACGCTTGCCTGACAGCCGAGTTTTGAAAGTATGGTGGCCATCTCGATACCGATGACCCCGCCGCCAATAATTATCATGCTTTTGGGGACGCTTTCCAGGCTGAGGATTTTTTCAGCATTTATGATGCCCGATGGGCTGTCCGCGCCCGGGATGGGCAGGGATATCGGTTTGCCGCCGGTAGCCAGTATTATTTTCTGGGCCTGGATGACCTGTTTCTGGCCGTCGCTGCTTTGAGCCTCCACCTGTCGGGAAGGCAGCAACCTGGCCTGCCCTTTGATAATTTCTACCTTATTACCTTTCAGCAGGCTCTCCACGCCAGAGACGTGGGTCTTGATTACCATATTTTTGCGCGCCTGCATCTTGGTCAGGTCAGCGCGGACATCTCTGGCGGTGATGCCGAACTGGTCGGACTTCTGCATGGTCTCATAGAGCTCGGCGCTGTGCAGCAGTGCTTTAGACGGCACGCAGCCACGATTGAGGCAGGTGCCGCCGAGAGCATCCATCTCAATAATGGTAACCCGGCCGCCGAGCTGCGCCGCCCTGATGGCGGCGACATAGCCTGCCGGTCCACCACCGATGATAACCAGCCCTCTTTCTTCCACGCAATACCTCCCGTGAATAACGTGATTCAGTTCTGTTCAGTCCTATGCGGCAAACTCATCAACTGCTTTCTGCACCAGCTGCAGATAGGCCAGGGACGGCCCGCCACCCATCTGCACTGCCACCCAGCCGGTCTCCATGACCTGCTCTTTGGTAGCGCCGTGGGCGAGCGCACCCTTCACGTTGGCGGCGATGCACCAGTGACAGTGCTGGCTGACGGCGATGCCCACGGCAATTAGGTACTTGTACTTCTGTTCCAGTGCCCCCGGCGCTTTGGCGGCCTGGGTCAGGGCCGCAAAGCCCTGCCGTTGCTGTGGCCATTCCTTTGTCCAGCGTGCTATGTTGGCGTCAAACTCTGCGGCGACTTCCTTCATGTTTTCCATTTTGGTTCTTGCCTTCC
>VGOH01000315.1 GCA_016875955.1 Chloroflexota bacterium | reverse complement strand
CCCCCAGGTATTGCATTTGTGCCGGAATTGGTTTATAATAATTGCACATCGTCAGCCCAACTCTCCCCCTCCGGGAGAGAATTTTTTGCCCTGCGACATCCTGAGTGGAGAAATGAGATACATCGCCCTGGGTGCCGTGGCCTTCATTATTGCCTGGTTCTTCGACCTGGCGGCCCTGCAACGCATCCGCTACCTGAAGCAGGTCATCGGGCTGGTCTTTGTCATCCTGTTTGGCTACGCCCTGGTCATGGTCGCCCGGCACCCGGACAAGCTGCCGCTGCCGGCCTGGCTCTCTTACGCCGGCTGGCCTTTGCTGCTCATCTTCGGCTTGCTGCTCATCTATTCGCTCTTCCTGGAGATTCCCTTCCGGCAAACCTACGCCGCCGATGGGGTGGGGGACAGGCTGGTGAAGACGGGGACCTACGCCCTGGTGCGGCACCCGGGCGTGCTCTGGCTGGCCTTGTTTCTGCTGGCGCTGGTCCTGGTCTCCAGATCAAGGCTGCTCTTGCTGGCCGCGCCGCTCTGGATTCTCCTGGACGTGCTCTACGTGTGGATACAAGAGAGGTTTTTCTTTGGACGGATGTTTGCGGGCTACGCGCAGTACAAGCGGGAAACGCCCATGCTGCTGCCCACGCCAGCGAGCATCGCCCACTGCTGGCAATCGTTCAGGGGTAGCCGGGGGGAGAGAAAATAACCTCCCGCATGACGGCGCCTGCGGGAGGTTTTCCAGGGGAGGAGGCAGGGGAAAGAAAGGCTTGTGCGAATACTTTTAGGCGGGCCCTTCTGGGCGTGTTGCTTTCAATAGGTGAAGGTAAAGTCCACGTAGAATCCGTCGCAGGTTGGCACGTAGGTACCACGGCAGGTGAGGTCCGTGAATGGGTCACATGTGATAACACAGACATCTGCAGTACCTGCATATGTCCCGCCGCCACCACCCGTGACCTGGAATTCACCTTGGACCGTTTTGCCATCAGAAGAGCCCATAAAGTGGATTAACACAGTGTCACCTTTCTTGGTTGTTATCTTCAATTCGCCGTCGTTGGTGGTGAACCAATAGAGCTTTTCGTCCATGGTGAAGGTTCCTTGAATGTGTTGGATGACCTTACCTTCAGACTTGAGTC
>VGOH01000314.1 GCA_016875955.1 Chloroflexota bacterium | reverse complement strand
TGGCCGCTTTTGGCGGGGAAAGGGAGACCGGCGGCACCAAGGTAGAAGGAGAAAAGGGCAAAGCGAAGAAGGGAAAGAATAGCCCTAAAGCTAAAAAGGAGGGCCAGAAATAGGCCCCCGGCATTTCCCTGACGGGCTAACGTCTAGCCTTTGCCTTTTGCTGGCAGTCCCGGTGCCACCGCTGTAACCCGCAGGTATGGCAGTCGTCATAGCGGCAATCGGTGGTTGTTTTGCCCTTCAGCGCGGCGCGGTATTCCTTCTTCAGAAAGGCAGTTGATACCCCCGGGTCAATATGGGACCAGGGAAGTAGTTCGTCAAGGGACCGCTGGCGGTGCGCGTAAAAGTCAGGCTCAAGCCCGCTCTCGTTGAAGGCGCTCAGCCAGTTTTGATAATTGAAGTTTTCGTTCCAGGCGTCAAAGGTGGCGCCGGACTTCCAGGCGTGATAAACTGCCGCACTCAGGCGCCGGTCTCCGCGGGAAAGCACCGCTTCCAGCAGGCTCGTTTTCGGCTCCTGCCAGGATAGTTTTACGCCAAATCGTCGCAGGCCCTGCCTTAATATTTCGTGCCGGGCGCGTATCTGGTCCTCATCCGCCTGGCCGACCCACTGGAACGGGGTATGCGGCTTGGGGACAAAGGTGGCGGCGCTGACTCTGAGGTTTGGCATGCGGCCACCGGTCTGCTTGCCCAGCGAGCGGATTTCGGCCACCAGCCGGACAATCTCAGCGACGTCCTCATCGGTCTCGGTGGGCAGGCCGAGCATGAAGTAAAGCTTCAGGCCGGTCCAGCCCCGCTCAAAGGCAATCGCTGCTGTCTCCATGAGTTCGTCTTCGGGAGTATTTTTATTGATTACCCGGCGCAGGCGCTCGCTGCCAGCCTCGGGGGCAAAGGTCAGCCCCGTCTTGCTGCGGTCGGGGAGGGTGCCCATCAGGCGGACGGAAAAATTGCTGATGCGCAGGCTGGGCAGCGACAGGGCAAGGTTGGGGTATTGGGCTGACAGGTTTTTGACCAGCCGGTCAATGCCGGTGTAATCGCTGGTGTTCAGTGAGACCAGGGATATTTCATCGTAGCCGCAGTGGCTGATTATTTCGCCGGCGGCCTGCAGCACCTCTTGTATCGGGCGCTC
>VGOH01000313.1 GCA_016875955.1 Chloroflexota bacterium | reverse complement strand
GGTCACGGTATCGGTGGCGAAGTTCCAGGGGGTGGTGAGGCCGGCGTCCTTGTACCAGCCGTCAAAGGTGCAGCCCGCCTTGGTGGGCTCAGATGGCTCTGAGATGGTTGTGTCGCGGTCGGTTATTACCTCGTCAACGGCGGAGCCGCCGTTGCTGTCGAAAGTCACGGTGCAGCCCAGTATGGGGTAGCCGTCGTTCTTGCCGGGCACGATGAGCCAGCCGCTGTGGGCGCCGCGGTGCTCATTGAGCAGGTCCACGAAGTCCTGGCTTTTCATCTCGGCGGATGTTTTGGGTATAGCCGTATCCGGATCAGTGCCATATCCTCTTTTAGGGTCCTGCGTTACACCGCCTTTTGTTTGTGCGGCATCGCTGTTCCAGTAGCTGTAGGTAACATCACTGCTGCCACCTCCTCCCACACCTCCTACATGAACAAAAAAGTAACCGCCGCCGGCTACACCCCCGGTGGCATAGTAGTTTGTCGCGTAGCTACCCAACACATATCCCCCCAGTCCGCCTGCAAAGACGCTGGAGTTTTCATCATCAGAAGTGCCGACGGTGGCACTGGCAGTCGAATAGCAGTTTTCTATGGGGGCATCCGTATCATTGAATCCGACCAGGCCACCTACAAAGATGTTGAAGCCTTTCCCAGCATTGCCGCCGGTGACGCTGCCGGTGGCATAACAGTTTGCTATTGTGCCGCTATTAAGTCCCGCCAGCCCGCCTATTTTGGTGTCTGCAGAGCTGGATGAATAAATGGAGACATCCGTTACGCCCAGGCGGCTGATGGTGCCGCTGTTTTTTCCGAATAAGCCCACATAAAACAGCGACGGTTCAGGGCTGCCCGCCGTGCCGATGGTAACATGGGAAATGACATGGTAATTACCGTCGAAGTTGCCTTCAAAGGGATTGCTGTAGCCGATAGGATTCCAGGGGTTGATGCCGCTCAGGTCTATATCGTTCATCAGCTTGTAGTACTTGCCCGCCGTGGCGCCATTGTCAGCGTCCGTCCTGAGCTGCTCCAAATCAGCCACGGTGCTTATCTGGAAGGGGTTGCCCGCTGAACCATCGCCGCCGCTGTAGGCATGGACGGAGGCAGGGAAAACCCCGCAGAAGATAGACAATACCA
>VGOH01000312.1 GCA_016875955.1 Chloroflexota bacterium | reverse complement strand
ATCAGCAAAGCATTTGACCTGGAGAAAGAAAAGGAAATGCCTCTCCCACCGAGCATTGCCAGCTATCTGGTTGACCATGATTATTTGGTCGCCCATCAGGATACGGAGAGCCGGCATACCGGCACCATTGCTCTTCCTGAAGGCCCAATGATGCTCAGCTCCCAGCCCATCCTCACCAGTGAAGATGAAGGCCCCATCCGGGGTACGCTGATAATGGGGCGATACCTGGATGCCACCAAAATCAACGAGCTGGCTGCAACCACGCTCTTCCCCATAAGCATTTACCGATTTGGTGACCCCCAGGCCCCCCGCGACTTCTCAGTTGCCCGGGCCTCTATCTCCGCGGCGGTGCCGGTTTTCGTGCAGCCCCTCAACGAACAGTCCATCGCCGGCTATACTTTTATTAAGGACATCGGCGGGCACTCCGCTCTAATGCTTAGAGTAGATGCGCCCAGAGACATTTACCGTCAGGGCCAGTCCGCCATCTCTTACCTCATACTGACCATCGTCGGCGTCAGCCTGGCCTTCGGCCTGGTCACGATACTGCTCCTGGAGAAGCAGGTCCTTTCGCGCCTGTCATATTTGAGCCGGAGCGTCAGCGATATTGGTACCAGCGGCAATCTATCGGCGCGGGTGTCAGTGCCCGGCTCGGATGAACTGTCCAGGCTTGGCGCCACCATTAATGGTATGCTGGCGGCCCTGGAACAATCGGAAGCGGAGTTGCAGGAGCTATTTAAAAAGGAACAGGCCTTGCGGCAGGACCTGGAAGCGGAAATCAACAAAAGAGTTGAATTCACCCGTGCCCTGGTCCACGAACTCAAAACGCCGATTACCCCGGTGCTTGCTTCCAGCGAACTGATGTTAGAAGAGACCGAGAAAGGCAGTACGCTGTGGGAGCTGGCACAGAATATCAATCAGGGTGCCTGCAACCTGAACCAGCGCATTGATGAACTGCTTGACCTGGCGCGCGGTGAAGTGGGGATGCTCCACCTCAATCCTAGTCCGGTTGATTCCGGTCGGTTGCTCCACAGCATTGTGGACAGCGTTAAACCGCTGGCCCAGAAGAACCGCCTTTCATTGAATGCCGAGCTGCCAACTTCCCTGCCCGTCATCCAGGCCGATGAAGACC
>VGOH01000311.1 GCA_016875955.1 Chloroflexota bacterium | reverse complement strand
ACCGCCTTGTCGGTGACTTCTAGCCAGGTGCGAAAGGTGATCACCTGGGCCTGGGGCCTGTAGTCCTTTACCGCCACCATGTCGTTGGCCAGATACGTCAACATCCTACATTCTCCATTCTGCCCGTCTGGGCTGTGACGTTTCGCCGCCGTCTCCGCGGCTCGTCAGGGGGTCACTACTCCCGACTTCTCTGGGGGCCTCGACAGCGGCTTCGCTCCGCCTACCTTTCCTGGGCTTTGCCAGGCTCTTCGTCTTGGTTCGTCCCCGTCGCTCTCTATTGCCGCTAAATGAAAGCGGCCTCTCCGCTGATGTAGCCAGCAGGAGAGGCCGCCTTGTAGCACTCAGGGTCTTGTCATCCCGTCCCTTTTGTGCTACACTAGAAGCACCCCACCCGGCGGCTACATCGCCGGTTGGGTAGGCCCTGGGCGGTGTTTCCAGCACCTCTCAGGGCCGCTTCGTTTATTCAACTGCAATCATTATACAGCCTTGCTCACCATTTGTCAATAGGGGTAAGGCCCTTTTTGAGGCCATTTTTTGAAAATCGCAAAAATCGTGGTCGTCAGATGCACAAAAAAGCCCGCCATATCAGGCGGGCGTGAGAGAGGCGAATAATTGCGTGTCTACAAGCCTAGCAGCCAGCGGATCAGGGCAGCCAACGCGAGTAGAGCTATGCCCAGAATGATGGGCCAGGGGAGTTCGTCTAAGGGCACACCCTTATAGCGTCTGGGCATTCTGGGCATCGCTGTCTCCTGGGGCGGGCTTGCGGCGCGGGCCTAGCTTTGTGCCGGGTTTGAGACCACGCTTCGGGCGGTTGGCGATGTAGGCATCTAAAGAAGGGGTGAGTATCAGCCAGTCACGGCCTTTTTTTACCCCAGAAATACGGCCTTTCTGTAGCAATCGGATAACGTGAGCTTGGCTAACTCCTGCCCGTTCACTGGCCTCTGCCGTGTTTATATAGTCGGTGATCGGGGTGGGTATATCTGTCATGGTGTTTCCTCCACAGGGGTCTGTAAGCATTTAGCTGGTGCCCCCAAGGGAATTCGAATCCCTGTTTTGGCCTTGAAAGGGCCACGTCCTGGGCCTCTAGACGATGGGGGCAGGCCAGCAGCGCCGGCGCGCCTGGCGAGCCTAT
>VGOH01000310.1 GCA_016875955.1 Chloroflexota bacterium | reverse complement strand
CAGGTCACCAGGTACTTAGAGGAGTTGACAGCCGGGGCATCTTGTGCTATACTAAATGCAGAGACGGGGACGGTGGGTTGCATCCCTTTTCCTTTCTCTCTGGCCCCAGGTGTCGACTCACTTGGGGCCTCTTCTTTTCCCTGCCTAGTTTGGGCTAGAATTCTTATGTACACTAGCCGAGGTCAGTATAAGGGGGAACAGCAAATCATGGTTTACAGCCGACTTGCCTACTTATGTTCGCCAGCCTCGCCGCCCTCGGCCCGGGCCTGGGCCTGGCGCTCGGCCTGGGCCAGCCAGGCAATGATGAGTTCCGTGATAACCTTTGCAATCGTGGTATGCTGCCGAATGACAGCGATTTTGAATCGCTCACGCAAGTCCCTGTCAATACGGCAGTTCAACCGGGTTTCATCCATCTTGCCCCCCCTTGTAGGATTTGTGGGCCTTTGCCACCTGCATCCAAAGAGGCAGGTGGCAAAATATCGTAACTGGCAAACCATCAGGCCGCCGATAGCCTTCTGCACCGGGGAAGAACTGATAGCCAGCCTCGGTTAGTTCTGCCAACGCCTTGTCTAGTCCGGCTTCGTAATCCCCATTGCCCAACCGCGCCAGGTATATCTCATCCATTGCCTTGCCTTTCTGTATGCTGGTATCATTGTATCATAAGGCGGGCGATTTGTCAAGGGGTTTTAGGTTAATTTTTTCTAACCTTGCAATTTTCTTGTATGTTACTTGCCCCGCCCGCCGCCGCCCGCTGACTTGCCAGCACTCCCGCTTGACGTGGCCGCCGCTTGCCCCAAGCCGAGCAGGCGCAAAGGGTCTGGGGGGCACAAGAATAAACGGGCAATTGCCCGTTTATTCTTATAGGTCGTCATTGTGCATCCGCCTCTCCTCCGCCACCCCCGGCAACCTCCCCTGCCCTTGTTGCCACTTGGCCAGAATTTCCGCTGCCAGCGTCGCCACGCTGCGCGCCGGCCGCGCCTGCCGCGCCGCCCGGAAGAGCTGGTAGTAGAGTTCCTGCGGCAGGTAAACCTTGACCATCACCGTAGCATCCTGCTGCGCCATCGTCGTTCTCCTTGTTAGATTAGAATACGCCCTAGCCGCCGCTCGGCGATCTGGCAATACTCCTCGGATAG
>VGOH01000309.1 GCA_016875955.1 Chloroflexota bacterium | reverse complement strand
CCATGCGGTGTGCTGAATGTCTTGTGCAGGTTCAGCTGGACGCAGTCAAAACCAAGGTCGCCGAACTTCACCCTGCCCAGCAGGGAGTTCAGGTTGGCGCCGTCACCGATGAGCAGTCCACCTCTATCATGGACGATGGCGCTTATCTCCGCGATATTGGGGTCGAAAAGGCCGAGGGTGGTGGGCATGGTCAGCGTCAACGCCGCCACCTCTGCATTCATCATCCTGTCCAGGGATTTCAAATCAAGGTTGCCGTCGCCGCCGGACGGCAATGTCTCTACGGTAAAGCCGCACATGGACGCGGTGGCTGGGTTGGTGCCGTGGGCCGAGTCCGGCACCAGTATTTTGTGCCGCCGTTTTTCACCGCGCGATTGATGATAGGCCCTGACCATCAGCAGGCCGGCCAGTTCACCCTGGGCGCCGGCCATCGGTGACAGACCGGCGGCAGCCATGCCGGAGATTTCAGCCAGCAGAGCCTGCAGTTCGTACATGAGCTTCATGGCCCCGGGCACCGAATCAGCTGGCTGGCAGGGATGAATGTCCTGAAATCCAGTCAGGTGGGCGATATCCTCATGCCATTTCGGGTTGTACTTCATGGTGCAGCTGCCGAGCGGGTAGAACCCGGTATCCACGCCGTAGTTACGCCGGCTGAGTGAGGTGAAGTACCTCACCAGCTCGACCTCACTGACCTCGGGAAGGGACAGTTCCTGGCGCCTGAATTCCTGAGGGGGAAGTTCGGCCGCAGGCACGTCAAGTTCAGGCAATCGGCACCCGACCTTGCCCGTTTTACTAAAATCCGGCAGCAGATAGTGCTTATCTTCTTTCATAATGTTCTCAGAAGAGAAACCAGGCGGTCAATTTCCTGTCTTGAGTTCATCTCGGTGACGCAGAGCAGCATGCCGTTGTCCACCAGATGGCTCACATCAAGGCCGCCAATTATCTTTTTCTTGAGCAGCATCTGGTTTATTTCCTTTGGTGGCACGGGGCAGCGGATAACAAATTCCTTGAAGAAGGGCGATTCGGAGGCCAGGGAATAGCCCTTGAGTTTTTTAATTGCTTCAGCGGCGTAGTGGGCCTTGTGGTAGCAGAGCTCGGCCACCCGGTGCATCCCGCTTATGCCCAGGGCGGCCAGATATACCGTG
>VGOH01000308.1 GCA_016875955.1 Chloroflexota bacterium | reverse complement strand
CACCCGGATAAGTGCCTGCATGAAGATGCCGATGCCGCAGCCGGCACACCATATGTGCGGGAAGCGCTTGCTGGAGCGGAGATATTCGTGGACAAGGTGGCCGGTTTCTCTCATGGATAAATCTCCGCCAGCTTCTGCCGTATTTCCGCGGGCTTGATAGGTGTACCATCGACCTTGTTCAGGGTGACCACCTCGCATTTAGTCTGGTTGACCCTTTTCACCTCCCGGGAAACCTGCCCGACGTTCAGTTCCGGCACCAGTACTTTAGCTGATTTTTCCAGTATGCTGGTTACGGTGCGGCGCATGAAAGGCCAGAGGACTTTCAGCTTTAGCAGCCCCACTTTGAGGCCGTTTTCCCGTGCCGTACGCACCGCCCGCAGCGCGGCACGCGCCACGCAGCCGTAGGCGATTACGGTTACCTTGGCATCTTCAGTCTCATAGGCGTCAAACCACTGCAGGCGGTCGAAATCTTTAGATATTTTGGTGAAGAGCCGTTTGATAAGCGGCTCCACCTCGTCAGTGCGGACGGTGGGATATCCCCTCACGTCGTGATACAAGCCGGTCACATGATAGCGGTAGCCATCGCCAAAAGCTGGCATCGGCGGCACGCCGGTGCCCGGGTCAGCGTAGGGGATGTACCATTCCGGAGGCACGGTGGGGCGGAGCCGGTCTTCAATTTTCAGGCTATCTTGGGCCGGCAGGATAACCCCTTCCCTGGCATGAGCCACCAGCTCATCAACGAGGAGGATGACGGGAGTCCGGTAACGTTCCGAAAGGTTGAAAGCCTGCACGGTGAGCTCGAAAAACTCGTAGACCGATGAGGGGGCCAGGGCGATGATGGGGTGGTCGCCATGGGTGCCCCAGCGGGCCTGCATGATATCGCCCTGGGAGGGCTGTGTAGGCAGGCCTGAGCTCGGGCCACCTCGCATGACATCGACGATGACGCAGGGCACCTCGGCCATGCAGGCAAAGCCGATATGCTCCTGCATCAGTGAGAACCCGGGCCCGCTGGTGGCGGTCAGGCTTTTGCTGCCGGCGATGGAAGCTCCGATAACCGCGCCCAGGCTGGCAATCTCATCTTCCATCTGGATGAAGACGCCGCCGGCCTCGGGCATTTTCCGGGCCATAATCTCCATTATCTCCGTCGCCG
>VGOH01000307.1 GCA_016875955.1 Chloroflexota bacterium | reverse complement strand
GGAAACCGGCGCACCGGCGAAGTCCCAGACAATGGCCACCGTGGTGCGGATGTGGCCGAGCAGAAAATCTAGGACCGCCTGCCGGGGAACTCCCATCTTGACGACCTCCTCCATGGCTTCCCGCGCCACCATTAAGCAGGTCAGGAACAAGGTCTCCACCAGCGCCGGTTCCAGAATCGCCATCTGCTCGGTGGTGATGCGGTGTGCCCTGAGCACCGGGGCGAAGATGGTGCGGGCAATAGCCTCACCCTTGGCGTAATCCTTTTCCGGGCCGTGGTGCAGTGAGCAGACGATATTCTGCTTCGCCTTGACGCCGCCGAACCAGTCACGCTGCGCTTCAAGGTCGGTCTCCTCGCCGAACATCGGGGGGTGGCAGGGATGGCTGATGAAGTAGGTTATATCTTTCCGCTCGGGCAATACCCCGGCATATCCTGCCGCCGGGTCCAGCCCCATGACCATGGTGCCGCTCTTGAGCTTGGGGACGATATCAGAGCAGATTTTGCCCATGAGCCTGTCCGGTATAGCCAGGATAACGACGTCGGCCTGCCGGAGTGCCTCTGCCTGCGGCGTCGCTGAAAGACCAAGCTTTGCCAGTTCCGCCTTGCCGGCATCGCTTATCTCAACGTACCGTGTTTTGTAGTTGGCATTGTCCTTCAAGTTTCTGACGATGCGCAGGCCCATCTTGCCGCCCGCACCCATCAATGCAATTGTGCTCATACGGTTACTCCTTTTTTGTTTTGATGTGCCAAGTGTAATGGTAGTTTTTCCGCTCCTTCTTGTCAAACATACTGGTTGTGTTTGCCTTTAGTTGTCCTTTCACTCACCCCCTTAGTCCCCCTCTCAAACAGGTTTGTCTTTTATGCCCATTTTAATAATGTTTGAGAGGGGGAGAGATTTTTGAGAGGGGCGGAGCCCCTTCTCCTCTAGACTCCCCTCTCCAGCCATTAGGGCCCGTGGTCATTTACCAGCAATTCTGGCTGGAGAGGGGTCAGGGGGTGAGGCGTCAACTGCCAACCGAAGGCAAAAAACCTTTTCAAGTCAGTTATGGCTTTTTGACCAGTGCCGAGGCCCAGGTGAAAATGATACCGGCAATGACGATGGCAGCCGTCAAATTAACCAGAAGCATGGTCGGTGCTCCCCAGAAATCGGCGCCGATG
>VGOH01000306.1 GCA_016875955.1 Chloroflexota bacterium | reverse complement strand
ATAAATATCCATGAAGTGTCCGGCCACTGGCTGTAAAAGGCTCTGCCCCTCCAGTGACATGCCAAAATAGATGCCGAACGCAGTGGCTCTCAGATATGGAGGCACGCTGTCCATGAGATATGGCTGTACCGTTGCCTGAGTCATATAGCGGCACAGGCCGAAGGTTATCAACACGACGATAAACCCGGCGCTGAACGGTAAAATAGTTAATAAGTACAGTACGGGGCCGGTGGCAATGAGGGATAAAAAAATAGCCGGCTTCCGGCCCCACTGGTCAGACATCCAGCCACCAAACAGGCTGCCAGATATGCCGCCAAGCCTTAAAACACCTACCAGCATGGCGGCATAAGCCGGGGCGATACCGTGCTTGTCGACCAGGTATAGCGGGACAAACGACATGGCGGCGCCGGCCGCAAGGTGCATGGACACGCTTAAACAGAAGATAACCGCGATTGGTTTCATGGCCTGGATTAGGCCAATCGCCTTGGCGTCTGGCTTAGTTGACCCTTTGGCGGCTCGCTGCGGCGATGTGGTACTGGCAGCTATTTTGCCCAGGTGGAATTTTTTTATTATCAGCGGGACGGCCGCTATGGCCGGCATGGCCAGTATGCTAAACGCCCAGCGCCATCCAAACGTATCCGCAATCAGCCCTCCCAGGAGAGGTCCGGTGGAGAAACCGAGGCTGCCCCCCACCATGTGCATGGCAATGACCTTGCCCCGCCTGGCCTCCTCATAATAACCGGATAACGTGGACACCGCCGAGGGATGATAGCCACCGGTCAGGATGCCCATAATCACCAGAATGACTATCATCGGGTAGTAGGACGGGCTCAGACCAACGGCCAGCGTGGCAAGGCCGACACCACCCAGCGCCACCGCAATCACCGTGCTTCTCCGCAACCGGTCACCAAGCCACCCTCCAGGAATCTGGGAAAGGCCGGAAGTGATGGTATAGGCGGAGAGCAATACGCCAGACTGCAGATAGGTCAACCCCAGCCCCTCTTTAATCAGCGGCAGCAGTGCCGTCAGCAACCCAGAACACAGGTCGTGGCTGAAGTGGGTATAGGCGAATAACGAGGCTGTTCCCCCGCCCCAGCGGCGAAAAATGGCGCTCAATTTACTGTCCTTCGGCAAAACTTAAACCTCTATATCAGATGGGCAACC
>VGOH01000305.1 GCA_016875955.1 Chloroflexota bacterium | reverse complement strand
AAAGGTTGAAAAATAATTGAACCCCGAGTGCAGCCGCAGCGAATACAAATTATTGACTTTTCACTAACTAATGGATACATACCTTCCATGGCAAATCGGATTGAGCCACGCAGGCCCACAGGAGGGCTTGCGACCGCCCAATCCGCCTAACCGCACGCCGAGTATGTCTTTGCAGTTCTCGCGCAGTCCTCGGGGCCAGATTGGCCAGGGCTTGTTTGGATTGAGTCCAAACGAATTCATCCGGATTGAGTTCCGGGGCATACGCCGGAAAACGATGGACCACCAGCCGGGGCGCACACTGCTGCAAATACTCTTGCACGCTCCGCCGCCGATGAATCGGGCCTCCATCCCACAACAAATCAATCGGTCCGGGAACTTGGCGCAACAATTGACGCAGGAACTCAACCACTTCCTCCCCAGTGATATTGCGCTGGTGGAATCGCGCAGACAACCCCAGCCGTCGATAACGGGGCGTGACCGTAACGGAGGAAATAACCGACAGACGATCCCGCCGGTAACTGTGCCGCAGAATCGGCGTCTGCCCCGTCGGTCCCCAGGTTCGTCGCACGTGGGGGATAAGCAGGAAGCCGCTTTCGTCAAGGAATGCCAGATGGGCGCGCCGCTGCCAGGCGTTTTTTTATATGAGGCCACACATAACGCTTCCAGTGGGCGATACCTGCCTCGTCGCGTTGGGTGGCCCGCCGCGTCGGTTTCTGGGCGCTCCAATGCAAATCGCCCACCAAGAGACGCCAGATCCCGGAGGCACAATAAGGAATGCCGAACAACTTTTTCACCACGGCGGCAATGCGTTTCAACGTCCATAGGTCGTTGGCATAGCCGGCGGCTTGCGCGCCGCGCGCCAACGTATCGCCCAAGTGGACTTTTTGCTGATTCGTTAGCCGGCAGGGACGGCCAGAGGCCGGTCGCGCTCTCAACCCACGGCCTCCGAACCGCCGATAACTTTGGCGCCACCGCACCACCGAACTCAACGCGGCCCCCACCTGCTCCGCGATGGCACGATAGCTGTGGCCCAAACGAAACATGCCGATGGCCTTTCGACGCCGGCGCTCCAAAGACTCTGGACTCCCGATTGGTCTCATGCTCCACATCATAGCACATGGGGCGATCTGTATCCATTAAATAATGAAAGATCAATAATTACTGGCCCC
>VGOH01000304.1 GCA_016875955.1 Chloroflexota bacterium | reverse complement strand
TTTAATGCGCTGGCGCATCTCTTCGACCCTGCGGCACAGGGTCCGGGCCACACTCTCGTCGGCCGCCCGTCTGGTGAGGATATGCGTCGCCCCGATGAGCTCCGTGGTCTCAGTGAAGATGGCGCTTCCCCCATGGGCAATGATGAAGTCGGTGGCCTGACCTACCACAGGATTGCAGGCGATAATGGAAGTGGTATCCGAGGAGGTGCACTTCATGCCGAGAGTTAAATTACCGATGTTGCAGGACTTGCGCTCCAGAGCGGCGGTCTGCGCCAGCAGGGCACGAGCTACCGCCACGCCTTTCTCAACAGCCTTTCCATACGAGCCGTCTTTCTCAATATCCACGTAGTCCACCGGTTTGCGCGTGCGGGCAATGCCGTCAGCAACCTCGCTGGCGGGCACAGTGTCGCAGCCTGCCCCCACCACCAGAGCCGCCGCGGCGTTTGGGTTGGCGCCGAGGCCAACGAGAGCCCGCGTCGCCAGGTCATTATCTGTTTTAAGGCGTGAGCACGAATGGTTGTTGAAGATGGGCTTAACACCAGGCACCTGTTCCGCAATTCGCGCCGCCATCTCATTGCCGCAGCTCACCGAAGGTATGATGATGACATGGTTACGGATGCCAACACTTCCATCCGGCCTCTCATAACCCATAAAGTGCATCAGGGCTCTCTCCTGGCTTTGGGGGCCTTAGTCCGGGGTGGGGGAACATACAGGCTCACAATGTTATGGATATGGACATGCCGCCCCGGGCTGATGGGCTGCGAGGCGACGCCGATGACTTCACCGTCCTTGATAACCTCAGCGCCTTTGGCAACGGGTTTTACCGACAGTTTATGTCCATACGGTACCGAATCTGACACTTTGAGTTCGCCGACAATTTCCTGGAGAAGCGACCTGATTTTGACCCTGTCCCCGGGGGCAAGGTCATCAAGGGCTATGGCCACGCTGTCCGCTGCGGTCATGATGACCGCTTTTTTAGCTTTTCTATGACTGGTCTGGTTCACTGCTTCGTGAGACCTCTGCAGGTTAAGATTCGCCGGGCCCTGACTTCAACTTTAAAATATAAGGTTGAAAGCGAGTTATTGTCAAATATTCGCAACGCTATTAATTTAACCTCTTGTTTAAGAGTCCGGCTGGCCGCTATTTACACAATGCTGCCCATCGCGATCGGGTTGGCGATT
>VGOH01000303.1 GCA_016875955.1 Chloroflexota bacterium | reverse complement strand
AGCCTGGCGGTCATATTTTTCTGTCCGGCAGTCTTCCAGTTTCAGCGCCACCGGCGCCTCGGTAACAATGGTCGCCAGCTGCTTGCTCTGGCGTGCCGCTGCCTCGTTCTGGCGCAGTTTTTCCTGTAGTTTGGGTGGTGCGACTTCTTCAATATGCTGGTAGATACCTTCCACAGAGCCAAACTGCTGGAGGAGCTTGGCCGCCGTTTTTTCCCCCACGCCGGGAACGCCGGGAATGTTATCTGATGTGTCGCCGACCAGACCTTTAAAATCGGCAACTTGCTCTGGTTTTACACTGTATTTCCTTGTTACTGCCCCTTCATCAAACAGCGTGGCTTCGCTAAACCTGTTTCTATGTTCGGGATAGAGCACCTTTACATGGGGCGAGACCAGCTGCATGGCATCGGCGTCACCGGTGACGATAACGGTGTCAATGTCCTGCTGGCTGGCCTGATGGCTCAGTGTGCCCAGGATATCGTCAGCCTCGTAGCCGTCAAGCTCAAAGACGGGGATGCGGAAGGCCTTAACCAGCTGCTTCACCCGGTCTATCTGGCTGATGAGTTCCGGGGGAGCCGGGGGGCGGTGCGCTTTATACTGGTCAAAAAGCTGGTGGCGGAAGGTGGGCCCCTTTTTATCGAAGGCGATGGCGTAATGGGTGGGCTTGAGCTCGTTGAGGGTCTTGAGCAGCATCTGGGCGAAGCCGTAAACGGCGCTGACCACTTCTCCGGTCTTGCTCACCGTGAGGCGCACCGGCGACCGGCTTGTCTGGAAGGCGTGGTAGGCGCGGTGGATGATGGCGTTGCCGTCAAACAGAACCAGAAGTGGCTTCTTCATAATTAAATTATAGCAAAGCGGGGGGTGGAGGGACAGCGAGGGGTTCACTCTTTTTCGGTCGGTTTCAGGAGCTTCTCGTCCTGGTAGCGCTGGCGGATATACCGGTAGATTTCAACGCCGGTGGCGGTCAATGGCCCGGCCAGCAGCAGTCCCCAGAAGCCGGCGAGGTAAGCACCCAGGACAAGCATGAAAATCATGGCGGCGGGGTGGATGCGCAGGTAGCCGCTCTGGATTCGGGGCACCAGCAGGCTGTTCTCCAGCAACTGTACGGCCAGGAAGAGTACAATCACCCAGATCATTTTATCCGGGACCACGGCTAGAGTAATTATCACTACCACGGCACCACTTAGCCA
>VGOH01000302.1 GCA_016875955.1 Chloroflexota bacterium | reverse complement strand
GGGAGAGATACAGGCTTACCGTGTTTCACATAAGTAACACGATGGGTTAGGTCCAGCCTCTCCACCGGTAGCTCTATGTCCGTGCATTCCCACTAGCTAAGGAAATGTCCTGCTACAATGCCATTTTGGCTCATGCTTATCAGCGTCTTTAGCATGTTACAGATTTACGATGGTTGTTGGCTGTTCACTTGCGTTGACCATACCATCAAGCCTGGCACCCCAACCGCATTGACGCTTGCAGTTGTCGCCTTTACCTCACGGCTCAGACTATCCATAACGGAGGGTTACTTTTGTCCCAGGAGCTTCACACCGAGGCGTTACCACCTCCGCATGTCCTGGTAGGCTACTCCTGACGGAACAGGAGGTTTCGTCCTAAGTAATTAAGCGAAACAATTACTTATGCGACTTCACGTCGCACGGCCAGAAACCGGATATTCAAGCCGGGTCTTTCGTCCATGCTTTTCTCACCTCCTTTCCTTCGACCTTGGCGACCGCCTCGGCCAGGGTGTTTAGTATAGTGTCGTCGTCGGCCTCTCCCATCAGGGCCAACTTACAAGCCGCCACCAATTCCTCGTAGGCGTTGACCGCCCGCACGATAAGGCGAGTCCGGGCCAGCCGTTCCGGTGTGGGCGGGATAGGTCTTCGGTAACCCACGAACATCAGCCGCCCGTCTGCTTCAATGGCCCCCGGGGTCACCACTTTCCATTCGGTTGTCATGCGTCAACCCTCCTTTAACTGAGGTCAATGTGCCTCTTATAGTTGCCGGAGATGACGCTTACGTCATCCAGCTTGGCCGCGGCCGCGGCCACTTGGTCCGCCAGGCCCGCCAACTGCTGCTTCAAAGCCTCGTTGTCCTTCAGGCTTTCATAGTCGGTGCCGTTGAGGGAGGCCCGCAGGTTGCCCAGGGCTTCCTCCACCTGGACGTCGCCGAAGATGTTGAGGTCCCGGAACCACTCTTCCACCCGGCGCACGCTTTCCAGGGTGTCGTTTCGGACGATGCGGCCGTCCTTCAGACGGGCGGAGAGATTGGTCACCACTTCCAGCACCTTCTTCCGGAGATAGACCACCGCCTCCTCCACCATTTCCTCATACCTGGCCTGGAGTTCCGCCCTGGCCCGGTCATAAGCCTCGATGACTTCCGGGGCGCTCCCTTCCTTGATCTCCGCGCCCTTGATGTCAAAGACGCTCCAGAA
>VGOH01000301.1 GCA_016875955.1 Chloroflexota bacterium | reverse complement strand
CGCCTGCCGACGAGGTGGCAGGCCAGCATTGATGTGGTGGCTACCCTGATTTGGCTCCTGCCAATGGTGGCTTCTCTGGTCTATGTTAGCGCGGGTTTTGCCTACCGCTCCTTTGTTGTTGAGGAAAGGTCATCGTTCTCCTACTGGTTCCCCCTGCTCTGGCCAATTAGGACAGTTGTATCTGCGGGGCTGATTTTGCTTGCCCTCCAGAGTCTGGCCCAGTTCTATCGTGATATATACCTGCTGGTGAGGAATAAAGCTTATGATTAACCTAAGCGGCGAGATGACAGCTCTGGTCATGCTCGGTTTGGTCGTCGTTGGAGTTCTCCTCGGTTACCCGCTGGCTTTTGTTATCGGCGGTGTCACCATTACCATAGGGATTCTCCTTTTCGGACCAAAGACCGCGAGCTGGATTTTATACAGTCGCGCCTGGGAGATTGTACTCAACCCTACTTTGCTGGCCGTGCCGGGATTTATTTTCATGGGCTTGATGCTGGGCCATTCCGGAATAGCCGAAAAGATGTTTGCCGCCCTCTATGTCTGGCTTGGCGGCTTAAGGGGCGGGCTGGCGATAACCACGGTGGTGCTGGGCACGATTCTGGCCGCCACGGTGGGCATTATCGGCGCTTCGGTTTCGGCGCTGGCCATTATCGCCCTTCCCGCCATGATTAAGCGTGGCTATGACAGAGCCCTGGCCAGTGGCGCCGTTTGTGCCGGGGGCACGCTGGGTATCCTGATTCCACCGAGCGTGATGCTGGTCGTTTACGGACCGATGGCGCTTATTTCCGTGGGCAAGCTGTTCTTTGCCGCCTTTATGCCCGGATTTCTCCTTTCCGCTTTATACATTGGCTATATCACGGTTTACAGCTTTATCCGGCCGGAAACAGCGCCAGCCGTGCCCCTGGAGGAAAGGGCGGTTCCCTTCCTCAAGAAAACCACTGACCTTCTCCTTTCACTGCTGCCGCCGGCGCTCTTGATTCTGGCGGTGCTGGGGACTATTTTCGCCGGTATTGCGACGCCTACGGAAGCCGCCGGGGTGGGGGCTGTTGCCGCCACACTGCTCGCCGTTATCTATCGGCATTTTAACCTGAAGGTGCTGCAAGACGTTGTACTGCAAACGCTGATTGTCTCGGCGATGGTGATGGCCATCGGTGCCATGGGTTTTGCCTTCGTCGGCATCTTTCTGCGCGCCGGCGGCGGGGACGCGGTGAAAGA
>VGOH01000300.1 GCA_016875955.1 Chloroflexota bacterium | reverse complement strand
GGGGTGGATGCGCAGGTAGCCGCCCTGGATTCGGGGCACCAGCAGGCTGTTCTCCAGCAACTGTACGGCCAGGAAGAGTACAATCACCCAGATCATTTTATCCGGGACCACGGCTAGAGTAATTATCACTACCACGGCACCACTTAGCCACGGCCCAAGCGTCGGGATGAGCTCTCCAATGCCGGCCAGAATCGCCAGCACCGGCGAGTATGGAATGTCCAGTATCAGCAGCCCGATAAAAACAAGGTAGGCGACAATCAGTCCGAGCATTAACTGGGCACGGATGTAGCGCCCGATAACTCTTTCCACTATGCTGACCAGATTTTTAATGTGTTCGGCGATGCCGGGGGTGAAAGCAGAGTAAATGTTTCTCTTCAGTTTGTCGGAATCTTTCAGAGCGTAGAAGAGGAAAAGGGGCAGTGCCCCCAGACCGAGCACGATGCTGAAGGTTTCTGGCACGACGGAGACGCTTTTTATCAGGGAGTCACGAATAGCATTCCCCAATGCCACGCCGGCTTTCAGGAGCGCGCTGTCTACCTCGGCGCGGATGTCCGGAGGGAACTGCTCCCTGATAACATCAAGCCATTCCTGTATCTGATAGAGGCTTTTGCTTAGGAAGTAGGGTGCACCGGAGGCCAGGTTCAGTGAAGCATCGATGACGGCGGTGGCGATTACGTAGGAAAAAACGGCCAGGAGTGCTAATAAAACAAAGAATACGATAAGGATGGCAAGGACGCGTTTGGTATCCCGCCATTTTTCCGGCTTCGGGAATCTCGATTCCAGCCAGTAAATAACCGGTGCCAGCAGGTACGCCAGCACCAGCCCGATGGCGAATGGCAGAATAACCGTTCTCAGCAGGTACAGGACGCAGAGGAACAAGGTGGTACCCGAGATGAGAGCGATTATGCGCCAGTGTCGACGGAGGAAGTTAGCCATGGCAAATACAATATTCCTGTTAGCTTGCCGGAGATAAGTTTAAGAGGTGGGTGATAAAGGGAATGACGTTGAGGCCGGTTATTTGCCCGGTCTCCTCCGGCCCAGCTTCTCTTCAACACGGTGTTCGGCCGCTGTGGCGGCTTCCTTTGCCTTCTCGGCGGCTTCCTTTGCTTTCTCCGCCGCCGCTTCAGCCTTTTCCTTCAGCATAGCCCGGGTTTCCCTGCCCGGCTGCGGCGCATATAGAAAGCCGATGGCCACGCCAACAACGGCACCCAGAAGA
>VGOH01000299.1 GCA_016875955.1 Chloroflexota bacterium | reverse complement strand
TCATTCCTCTGAAAGACGCTCTCTTCCGTGGGGTAATGATGCTCTTCTACGGTATTGGCCACTCCTTGTTGATCCTTGCCGCTGGCACTTCAGCAGGCGCGGCAAAGCACCTTATCGGTTCCGCCAAGATGCATTCTGCGAACCGTTTCGTGAAGAGAGCCGCCGGCGCTCTTCTGGCCAGCGTTGGCCTGTACATCTGGGTGGGCGCTGCTCTCCCTGGTTTGGGTATCGGTCTGTAGCCAGACGGAGGGATTCATGGCAGGAGTTTGCCCCGGGACCCCTTTTTTATTGATAACATTCAATTTCTTTTCCGTTGGAGAAGAAAATGGTCTTGGACGTGTCTAACTCGCCGGGTTTACTGGCGAAAACCGGTAGGGCGGCCCATGGCCGCCGTGGCCGGTCCCTGACGGCGGCCACGGGCCGCCCTAGTGCGCCTGCGGGCGTATTCAATCAGAGAGGTGCAAGTCCTCTCCAGGCCTACGCTACAGCCTGTAACCGACTGTAACTGCGTCGCCGTGAGGCGGGGTGTAGAGCAACAGGAGGTGAACGACCAGTCCGTAGGATAACGAACCCGTTTCGGCCGGGTGCTCTCGGCGAGCCTGCTAGGGACCGGCGAAGCCCAGACCCTTGAGGGAAGTAAGCCCGAAAGGAAAGCTGAAAAGCTACAGGGAAGCCTGGCGCGCTGAGCGGAAGCACGTAGCGTGACAAAGCGGCGCCAGGGGGACACCAGGTGGTTGGGGACGGAATGGTCTGGAAGGTTGGGTACGTGAAGCAGGGAGACCTGTGCGCTTGAAAGAGGCGGAATGTCCATTTAGCAAGTCGTTCTGACATCGCACAGGAGTCAGAGCCTCCATACGAGCTTTGATGCGCCGTAATGGGCGCGGAGCAAAGGCGAGGCAGGAAGGTGGGTGCGCTACAGCGAGCGAGACACGGAATACACACCGGTATACATTGGTGCGAACCTAAAAGGCCGGAAAACCCGTCCGATCGATAGGGCAGGGCTGACCGTGTAACAAGCTGAAACCGCACGCTGGCTACCTCTGTAATGGGGGTGATCGCGGCATCAGCCGCACCGCCACGCTTGGGATATTCTCTTCCGTGTCCTTTGTCGTGGTTAGCCAGTCCCCTCTGGGGTGAACCACCGACCGGAGAGCCGTATGCGGGAGGGAGCAGCCGACAAGGCTGCAATCCAGCTGGTGCAAGTCCAGCCGTGTCAAT
>VGOH01000298.1 GCA_016875955.1 Chloroflexota bacterium | reverse complement strand
TCTCTATTCCCAGTTCGTCCAGCAAACCAACGACCTCTTCATATTCACGTGCCGTGATTTTGCGGGCCAGCTCCGGCACTTTCGGGGCGCGGTGGGCGGGATAATACTGCGCCATGATGCTGACGGCAACCTCCGGGGAAACCTCGCTGACCAGCCAGGCGAGGGACTCCCGACTCCCCGCTATTCCATTGGGCAGTATCAGGTGCCTGACAATCAGCCCCTTCTGCGCAACTCCGTCTTCACCCACCATCAGATTGCCGACCTGCCGGTACATCTCTTTAATTGCCTCTCTGGCCCGCTCCACGTAATCTGACACACGGGAATACTTCCATCCCCACTTATTTGAAGCGTATCTGAGGTCGGCCAGATAGACGTCTATTATGCCGTCCAACGCCTTTAAAGAATCGACCGAGTCATAGCTGCTGGTATTGTAGACCAGAGGGATATGCAGGCCCAACGGCACCGCCGCCAGCAGCGCCTTCGCTATCTGCGGCACGAAGTGCGACGGCGATACCAGGTTGATATTATGGCAGCCCAGCTCGTTCTGAAGATAAAGCATGTGCCCGGCCAGGGCCTGATGGTCAATCTGTTTTTTTGACTGTGGCCGGTGGTTCTGGCTTATCTGGTGGTTCTGGCAGTAGGCGCAGCGCAGGTTGCAGTTGCCGAAGAAGATAGTCCCCGAGCCTTTATCCCCGGATATGGCCGGCTCCTCACCGTGATGGGCGCAGACTGCGGCCACTATGGGCAGATAACCGGAGTGACAGAAACCGGTCTCACTGGCCAGTCGGTCCACGCCACACTCCCTCGGGCAAATATCGCAGGCGCGCAGTCGGGCCTCAAGCTCGCGGGCACGGCGCGCCAGTTCGCCCGAATTATACAGAGCAATATATTGGGTTGCGTTAACCGCCATGGGTAATGCTACCTGTCCGCCCGCTTCTCTATCTTGGCCCAGGTATCCCGCAACGCCACCGTCCGGTTGAACACGAGCTTCCTGGCCGATGAATCGGGGTCGACACAGAAATAACCCTGCCTCTCAAACTGGTAGCGACTTCCAGGCACTGCCCCGGCCAGACCGGGTTCAACACGGCACGAGGGCAATACTTCCAGGGAATTGGGATTTAAATTATCCTTGAAATCAGCCCCTGCCGCCACATCCATGGGGTCTTCCTTGGTGAACAGGTGGTCGTACAGGCGCACTTCCGCATCCAGAGCGTGTTCGGCG
>VGOH01000297.1 GCA_016875955.1 Chloroflexota bacterium | reverse complement strand
CACCGCCACCGCGGTCTCGTCAATCATGGCTGCCATCACGTCGGCGGGAAATTCCAAAAAGACAGGCCCGGGCCTCCCGCTGGTGGCAATGCGGAACGCGGTCGCGATGTATTCGGGAATCCGCCTAGTCTCTAACACAGTCCTCGCCCATTTAGTCACCGGGGTCATGAGGCCGAAGGGATTCGATTGGTTGGCATTCATATCTAGGTTTCCCGTGGAGCATTGCCCGGAGAGGATAAGCATCGGGCTGGCCGCATGTAGTGCACTGGCAGCCGCCGTCACCGTATTGCAGACCCCCGGGCCCGCCGTGGTGGCGCACACTCCCGGCTGGCGGGTGGTTCTTGCCCAGCCGTCAGCCATGAAAGCTGCCGCTGCCTCGTGGCGGGTGTGGATAACTTGAATACCTAATTCCTCACAACCCCTGTAGAGAGGGTTAATGCTACCGCCCGAGACGCTGAAAACGCACTTAACACCCTCAGCAGCCAGCATTCGTGCGAGCAATGTTCCCCCGTCGACTTTGGCCATAGTGCTCCCTCCATCTCCATCATAATAATTTAGTTTCTCCAGAATTTGAATTCATAGTAAGCCACTTTCCCGGCACAGTCAAGTGTTTTTTAGCTACCCCTCCAATTTCATTGCTTTGTCGCTAATAGTATGTCCATGGAACCTGGCTATCAATACCCCTCCCCCATTATCTTATTTTTTACCATCACCCATCCTGACCGACTCAGGTAGCCTTCTTAAGAAGCACATTGATATTGGCCCAACAAGAGCCCCCAGACCCAGCAGCACAAAGGACCATCCCCACACAGGAGGCTGGCCTCCAAGGCCGGGTGCTGACAGGTCCAGAACCAAGCCAAATAGGGCTGGAGATAGAATAGTAATGCCGAAGCCGAGGAAGGACTGGACCCCCAATGCAGAACCAAGATACTCTGGCGCCACTAACTCGGAAAGGCCCGCTTTAAACACTGCCGACTCCATAACGACAAAGAAACCGTAGGCTAAGATAATACCGAGGAATCCATAAAGAGGTATTTCCATGAGCCAACCGGTACTAAAAGAACAAGCGGCGCTTACCAGTAAGACCATGATTACAGTTCTGGTGCGACCTATTCTGTCAGACATGAATCCGCCGAGAGCCGTTGAAACTATTCCCATAAGTATGGCGCTAGCCGCGATGGTATTACCGTACACCAGTGCGGAGCTATCACTGAACCCATGGCCAAGAGATACCG
>VGOH01000296.1 GCA_016875955.1 Chloroflexota bacterium | reverse complement strand
GCCCCCACCACCACCGCCATTATGGCCGAAGCGACCACGATTTCAAGCAGGGTGAAACCTTTCTGTCTTTTGCCCATCGCTTTAACCACTGACCCGATATATGGTTACCTGCAATTTCTGCTGATTGTTTCGCGTGACGGTTATGTTTATGCTCTGAAGTTCAAACCCGCCCTCGGTTTCGCTGATGACCACCTGGGGCACGCTGATACTGACCGAATAACCGGCGGCGGCTAAGTCGGCGGGAACAGTTATCAGGTCGTAGCTTGTGGCCGGGGAAGCCGGGTTGTAATCATCTACCAGGATATAGCCCTGAACCTTGATGTACTCAATCTGTGATTTGGCCAGGCTCTCCGCGGCCACCCTTTCCTGGCTGACGTCAATAGCGTGGAAGGTGCTGGTGATGCCGCTGATAAAAGCGACGCCGATTACGCCAAGGATGGCCAGGCCCACCAGCACTTCAATAAGCGTTACCCCGGCGCTGCCGATTCTACCGGAGAAGATTTTCCCGAGTCTCCGCCGCACTTTATTTTCCCCCGCCTCCAGCCGTTGCTCATTCTGATGACAGTCAATGCCCGGTGAAGTATATCTTCAATATAATAATAGCATATATGGCTGTGCCCTGATATTACAAGAGTATTACAATATCCGTCCCCGGCTGCTGCCGTCGTGGGAATGGTCTGGCTATTGACCGGTCAGGTGCTGGAAAGGTCGCCGATGTTGGCGGCGGTCAATCTGGCAATATCCGCGCTTTTCAGCCTGACCAGCTTGGACCTGGCGCCACCGCCACACCAGACGTAATCATGGCGCATGACCCTCCGGTCAATATACACCGGTATTTGCTTCTTGTGGCCCACCGGAGGGATGCCGCCGGTGGGGTAGCCGGTGACAGCCTTGGCCACAGCGTCGGAGGCCAGCCGCACCGACTTTGAGTTTGAGCAATTTTCCAGCTTGTGGCGGCTCACATCAGTATCAGCGAGGACCACGGCCAGCAGCGGCCTGGCATCCTGGTCAGTGAAAACAATTGACTTGACAATCTGGTTCAGAGGCACACCGCTGGCCGCCGACGCTTCGGCGGCATGGTGGGTGGCCCTTTTCTCCATGAATTCAAATTCAATCCTGTGGCTGACCAGAAAGGCGGTCAGGTTCATCAGGCTGCCCATAGCCAGCAATTTTACCTGGAAAAGAGGACTTTTGCAATCAGTTTCCGTGCCGGGCGACTGTCGGCTTGACAAATGCG
>VGOH01000295.1 GCA_016875955.1 Chloroflexota bacterium | reverse complement strand
GCCTGGGGCAGGCTCAGGCCAGACAGAATGGGAACCTGACATGAGGTAACTTTTTCGGGATGATTCCTGGACGTCTCTTCAATGTCAACGCCGCCGGCGGTGCTCATGATAACTACCGGGCAGCCAGCGACGCCATCTATGGTCACTCCCAGGTAGAACTCCCGGGCCACTGCTGCCTTTGGCACCACCATCACCCGGTTTACCGGCAGCCCCCTGATGGCCGATTTCAGAACGCGGCCGGCTATCGCCTCGGCCTGCTCTGGAGAATCCGCCGTCTGGACTCCTCCCGCCAACCCCCGCCCTCCGCTCAGGACCTGTGCCTTGATTACGACCGGAAAGCCGATTTTTTCAGCGGCCTGGCGCGCCTGCCGGGGGCTGTCCGCGATAGCAAAATCGGGGACTGGGACGCCTTCCTGTCGGAAAAGGCTGGCGGCTTCAAACTCGTACAGTCTCATATCTGGTTACTGGAGAAGGCGGATACCGGCCTTAGGCCAGCTTGAGTGGATATTTCCCGTACTCTTTTATGGCCCGTATCATCTCCGCATAGTTGGCCGGACTGACGGCGCCGTGAATTGAGTTGCCCGACATGCAGATGTAACCTCCACCCTTGCCCGCTTTGCGGATGCAGTCTTTGACCGTAGCGCGGACCTCCTCCTTGCTTCCCCAGCTGAGCAGGTTGCCGCAGTCAACATTCCCCATAATGCATATTTTTTTGCCGTACTTTTGCTTGGCTTCGCCGATGTCCATGCCGGCCACGGGGTCTATGGGGTGAATGCCGTCAAAGCCGGTTTCCACAATCATGTCCATTAGGGCCCAGATGTTGCCGTCGGTGTGCTTGAGGCAGGGTGTTTTCCGGCGGTGACAGTAGTCAACTATCTCTTTGAGTGCCGGAAAGATGAACCGGCTCTGGTGTTTCAGCGCTACCATCGGCCCGTTGGTGAAAGCGATGTCAGCGGTCTCCAGAACGATATCAACGCCGGCATCAATCAGGTTTTTTACCAGGCGACTGTAGTAGTCGCGCAGCAGCCGGTCCAGGTCATCAACGAACTCGGGGTCTCGTATCATGTCCTTGAAAAGGTCATCCTGACCGCGCAGGCTGTCGCGCATGGTGGCAAAGGGCCTGACGGTGGCGATGATGGCCCTCTTGCCTTTGAACCTTTTTACCGCGTCCTTTATCCGCTTGAATCTCTCCGGCCGGGCAGGGTCGGGCAGCTTATATTTTTTCAGGTCCTCTTTGGTCTTG
>VGOH01000294.1 GCA_016875955.1 Chloroflexota bacterium | reverse complement strand
CGGCAATGCCTATCCCCGGCGCGATAACACCGCCCACATAGTCGCCTTCTTTGGAGACGACATCAAAGGTGGTGGCAGTGCCAAAGTCGGTGATGATGACCGGCCCGCCATAAAGGCGATGGGCGGCGGCGGCATTGACAATGCGGTCGGCGCCGACTTCACGGGGGTTGTCCATGCGGATGCGCACGCCGGTCTTCACCCCAGCACCCACTACGAAGGGTTTGATATTGAAATACCGCTGGCACATGTCGGCGATGGTGGAGAGCAACGGGGGCACCACGCAGCATATCGCTATCTCATTGATATCTGCCAGCTTCAGGCTCTGGTGCTGCAGCAGGTTCATCAGCAAAACGGCATATTCGTCCGCCACGCGGTGAATCCGGGTGGCCAAGCGCCACCTTGCCCTGAGCTTTTCTCCATCAAAGACGCCCAGCGTAATCTCGGTATTGCCAATATCTATTGCCAGCAGCATTGTCTATATATTCTACACCAAAGAGACTATCTCTTTTTAGTCGGTTCCCGTAATCGCTTGATTACCAGTGGCAGGACTGGTGGCAGGTCGGAGGCCAGCATGCCGGTATCGCCCAGGACATCTTTGACCACCTCGGCAGCTTTACCGTGCAGGTATACGCCGAGCGCTGCCGCGTCAAGAAGGGAAAGCCCCTGTGCCAGCAGGCCGGCGATGGCGCCGGCGAGCACATCACCGGTGCCCCCGGATGCCAGTCCCGGGTTGGCGAAAGGACTGACCCGGCAGCCGCCATCCGGCGAGGTGATAACGGTGAAGGCCCCTTTGAGGACAATGGTTTTATGCCATTCCCGAGCGTATTTTTGGGCAGTGCCAAGTCTGTCCGACTGTATCTCTTTGATATTGAGTCCGCTCAGCCTTGCCATTTCACCGGGGTGCGGCGTCAGTATGGCATCGCCGGCCAGTTTTTGCCACCAGCCCGGTATTTCGGCCAGGATATTCAGCCCATCGGCATCAATAACCGGCGGAGGCAGTTTTTTCTGGAAAAGCAGGGCGGGGATTAACTGGCTCACTGACTGGCTCTGCCCCAGGCCGCAGCCGAGCAGCAGGACATTGTAAGATTGCAGGCTTTGATTGATTATTCTGGCAGCTTCCCCGGAGATGATGCCTGCCTCTGCTTCGGGAAGTGGGAGGTAGGTGGTCTCGGTCAGCTTGGCGGCCAGGACCGGCTGCAGGCTTGAGGCTGTGGCCAGCGTCACCAGGCCGGCGCCAGCGCGC
>VGOH01000293.1 GCA_016875955.1 Chloroflexota bacterium | reverse complement strand
TGGGAAGCGAGTAGAAGATCCCGGGGCGAGGGAACTGCACGCCACTACACACGTGGAGATTGAATTGATGATTGCCAGAATGTGGCACGGCATGGTACCGGAAGCTCTAGCCGACGAGTATCAGAACTACATCCATGAAACAGGGCTTCCCGGATTGCAATCCACTCCCGGCAACCTGGGGGTCATTATCCTGCGGCGCAGCGAAAAGGGGAGAGTGCACTTCCTCCTCATCTCCTTCTGGGAATCGTTCGAGGCCATTGCCAGGTTCGCCGGACCTGACATCGAAAAAGCCAGGTATTATCCTGATGATGAGAAATACCTTCTGGAGTTAGAGCCCAAGGTCACACACTACCAGGTCATCGTTGGCCCAGATTAGCCGATGACCAGCCACCAGCTCATTGACGTTGACGATTCCATCTTCATCGTCATTGACGTGCAAAGCAACTTCACGGCCAAGCTCGAAGCCACGCAAAGCCGACTGTTTCTGGAACGGGTGTGTTGGCTGATCGGTGTGGCCCATTGGTGTGGCGTGCCCCTGATCGTCACGGTGGAAGACGTGGCCCAGGCGGGCGGGCCAGCGCCGGAAGTGCAAAGAGTCTTGCCGCCAGACACGCCCATCTTTAACAAGCTGACCTTCAACCTGGCCGACCAGGCCGATATTCTGGCCGCCGTTGAGCGCACGGGACGCCAGACCGCCGTGCTGGTCGGGCTGGAGACCGACGTGTGCGTCGTGCAGTCGGCGCTGGGCTTGCTGGCGCACGGCTATCGGGCCGTGGTCATCGCCGACGCCACGTGCTCGCCAGGGGAGGCGCACGCCGCAGGGCTGGCCCGCCTGCGCGCCGCGGGCGTGCTCATCACCGACACGAAAGGGCTGTTCTACGAATGGCTGCGCACGGTGGAGCGCAGCAGGCGCTTCGCTGCGGAGTGCCCTTCATTAGAATTGCCAACCGGGCTGGTGTTGTGACGAGAGCGGGGATTCAGCCACAGAAAGACACAGAAATCCACAGAAAAATCACGTGAACCGGCACGTAAATATACCTTCTGTGCGCTTCTGTGGCTACCGGCTTATTCGGCAACAGCTTTATTATCGCCACAAGGTCCCCAGTCGCCGGTCCGCAGTCATGGGCACAGCGGACTGGGACAGCGGACTTTGCATACTACATGAAACCAGAAATCGGGCAAAAAGTATCTTCCGCTTTCGAGGGCAAAAAGCCGGGTTTTTCCGCTGCATAAGCGGGAATTTCCTG
>VGOH01000292.1 GCA_016875955.1 Chloroflexota bacterium | reverse complement strand
TGGGGAGCATCAAGGCTCCCCACCTTGTTATTTATTTGATACAATCCGGCTGGATGTTACTTGGTCTTCTTTACTCAGGCACCGTATTTCCAATATTTGGGGGAATCGCCTATAATCTAACCGATTATTTCACTATATTCTGGCCTTCAGCAGCAGATGCCAGGTACGCATTACCGAAGACGGGGAATAACAATAGTCCAATGAAGAAGACTATGAAGGCCCAGGTGCTCTACGAATGGAACGGGCCCTTTCATCTGGAGGAAAGGCCTGTTCCCGAGGCAGGCCCAACGGACGTCCTGATAAAAGTCAAGGCCTGCGGCGTGGGGTTTACCCTCAGCAACCTCAGGAGAGGCTACATCAGCGGCACCCTGCCCCGCATAATAGGCCACGAGGTCGGTGGGGTGGTGGAGGGTGTGGGCTCGCTGGTACGCACCTGCCGGGTGGGCGACCGGGTCTGTGTCAGTTTCTATATTACCTGCGGTTACTGCCGGTGGTGTGTTGGCGGGAGGGAAACCCTGTGCGAGAACTTCATAGGCAACGTGGGGGCGGTCATTGATGGTGGCTTTGCCGAGTACATATGCGTGCCGGAGCGCAACTGCATCCTCATGCCTGAAGGAGTCAGTTTCGTGGATGCCGGCGTCACCACCGATGCCATCGCCACAAACTGGCACGTGTTCAAAGAGCGCGCCCACACCAGGCCCAATGACACGGTACTGGTGGTGGGTGCTGGCGGAGGAGTCGGCATCCACTGCGTGCAGATGGCCAAGGTCTTTGGGGCGCGGGTCATCGGCGCCGACATCTCAGACGATAAATTGGCGGCCGCTAGACGTTATGGTTGTGATGTGGTCCTCAATGTTCAGGGCAAAGACATGGCCAACGAGGTGCTCAAAGCTACGGACGGTCGCGGCGTAGACTGTGCCGTCGATATGGTCAGCACCAGCCAGACTATAAACGATGGCATCAAAGCCTTAGCTCGGGGCGGTACGTTCGTGGTGGTAGGCGTGCCGCGAGATGTCAAAACCTTGAACTTTGACGTATTCCGGCTTATACGGGATGAAATCAAGCTCACCGGCGCTAGGTGCGCCACCACGCTGGAAATAGAGAATCACTGGAGCTGGTGAGGCGAGGCCGGGTAAAGCCAGCGGTCCTTAATACCTTTCGCCTTGAGGATGTGAACGAGCTCTTCGAGAAGATTGACCACATGCGGTTGACAGGACGGAGCGCTCTTATCTTTGATTAATCGTGCCTA
>VGOH01000291.1 GCA_016875955.1 Chloroflexota bacterium | reverse complement strand
GAGGCCAGGTCAGGTGCCCCATTGACCTTGATTTCAATAAGCGTGGCGGCCCCTTCACCATCGCGCGCCATGGCCCGGGCCAGGTGGATGCAGAGCCCATTGAGCGCCTGCTGAAACACCTCTGCCTGTTCAGTGCCCGATGAGATGACCCCACCGCCGGCCAGTCCGTTGGCCAGCAACAGCACCGTGTCATTGGTGCTGGTATCGCCGTCGATGGAGACCATATTAAAAGAGGCGTCCGCCGCCTGTTTCAAGGCAGACTGGAGAAACCCGGGCTCAACCCGGGCATCGGTGGTCATGAAGCAGAGAAAAGTGGCCAGGTCGGGATGTATCATCCCGGCCCCTTTGGCTGCGCCGCCAATGGTGTACTTTCCCGTCTTTACTTTTACCGCCGCCTCCTTGGGCACCGTGTCGGTGGTCATGATGCCCCGCACAAACTCATGTCCCCCATCACGTTTCAGCGATATCTGCTTAATGCCAGCGCGCAGTCGCGCCATGGGCAGCATGTGGCCGATGACGCCGGTACTGGCCACCATGACCTGGTCAGGGGAAGCGCCGATTATCTCCGCGGCCAGCGCCGTCATTTCCTCAGCATCCGCCCTTCCCTGTTCTCCGGTGCAGGCATTGGCACAGCCACTGTTCACCACCACCCCCCGTGCTTTACCGCCCTTGAGGCGCTGCTGACTGAGCACTACCGGCGCCGCTTTAACCCGATTGCGGGTGAAAACGCCAGCCACATCGCAGGGCGTTTCCGAAGCGAGTACAGCCAGGTCTAGGTTTTTCTCCTTTTTGATGCCGGCATGAGTGGCACCGGCCCTAAAACCTTTCGGGGAAGTGACGGTGCCGGAAGGAACGAACTCAAATACGGCGTCCATAATAACAAAACTATATCACACTGGTCATGCCAAAGCAAAACGCGTTCCTCCACGGCACTATCCGCATATGGTTGTCCTTTTACTCACCCCCTTCAGCCCCCCTCTCAAACAGGTCTGTCTTCCGCACTCCATTTTAATAATGTTTGAGAGGGGGAAAGAATTGGAGAGGAGGCGGAGCCCCCTCTCCTTTATACTCCCCTCTCCAGCCATTAATGCCCGTCTTCTTTTACCCGTGATTCTGGCTGGAGAGGGGTCAGGGGTGAGGCGTAACTGCCAACCAAATACAACTAAAACCTTCATTCGCCACAATTTGACATCCATAAAATGGTAATGATAAACTTTCACCACTATGAAAATTATAAGGTACAGCATCGGCAACAAAACG
>VGOH01000290.1 GCA_016875955.1 Chloroflexota bacterium | reverse complement strand
GAAGGCCAGGAAACCAATGATTATGGCGCCAAGAGCAATCAGCGTATAGAGTGCCCAGCCGGGCAGCGCCAGATAAAACCCAACATAAAACGAACGGGGCTTTGACCACTCGCTCTTGTTACCAGCACCATCAATGGCTCTAACCCTCCAGTAATACGGAGCGTCTTTCTTCACCGCCGCCAGTTTCTCGTCTTGCATTACGGTATATTCAGACTCGGCCAAACCCTCTCGCTCCAGTACCAGCTTGGCGAAATTGCCACCTGACGCCACCTGGAGCCGGTATGTTATGGGCGGGCTCAAGCTGGTGACATCCTCCCAGTCAAAATATACCTGGGCCTCGGCTTTGGCACCATCTTCCGGCAGCAGCAACCCCGGCGACGGTGGTGCCAGAATAAAGAATGACCGGGACGGTGACCAGCCGCTTTCGTTGGCCGCGCCATCAATAGCCTTCACCCGCCAGTAGTAGGGTGATTTCTCCGTCACCGCGGTCAGCACTTCGGCGCCGCTCAGCGTATATTCAGACTCGGCCAGCGTTTTCTGAACAACCACGGACGTAAAATTGCCATCTGACGCTATCTGTAACAGGTAGCTTACGGGTAAGCTGGGGTCGCTGACATCCGCCCAATCAAAATGAGTCGCAGCCTTCACGACGCTCAGATTATCGGGCGATACCGGCACCGGCACCGGCGGTGGTTCTGATTCAATTTGGAAGACAATCTGACTCGTATTTACGCCGTCACTAACGGTGATGACATGCTCGCCATGCTCGCCTGCCGGCACCTTGAAAATGGCCTCAAACGCCCCGGTGCTATCCGCAGTAATGGTGGCCACAGCCGCACCATCATAGGCTATGGCTATCTGCCCACCAGCGCTGAAACCCGTGCCCCTGATGGTGAGCTCGCCGCCAACACTGGCCATGGTCTGGTCAACGCTGGCACCGGCGGTGATGGTGAACTCGTACTTTGCCGCATTACCTTTCTTATCCTTAGCCAAAACGTCGTATGTTCCCGGCAGCGCCTTCGGCACATTAAATGAGACTGGGGTAAAGGTGCCGGATTCATTCGTCTTGGCATAGGCAACCTCCTTAGACTGGAAAAAAACGGACACGTCGCTCCTGGAGGCGAAGCCGTTGCCGCTGACCTGCGCTATGCTCCCCACCGCTCCGGTAACCGGACTCAGGGCAATCCAGGGGAGCACCTCATACTCAACCTCGTGGGAGTTACCCTCGGCGTTACTGGCCATAATTACGTGGGCCCCGGCCGTGCTGTCCGGGATATT
>VGOH01000289.1 GCA_016875955.1 Chloroflexota bacterium | reverse complement strand
GATATACCCCGGTTGGCACGCCGTCAACCGAGGTCAGCAGAACCTTGGTGGGGGCGACGCCAAGCCCATGAGTCACAGTGATGGGCGTGGCCGCGGCCGAAGTCACCCCAGCGTTGCGGGCGCCAGTGGGCGCTATAGGACTAAAGGCTTCCGCCGTGGTGTGGTTATGGAAGCTGACCGCCTTATCGGTGGCGGTGCTGGCGGCGTTGGCGGCCAGGGTCACCACCTTGGCGCCGGCGTTGATGTTTACTATCCGGCCCGTGTTCACCGCCAGCCCGCCGCCATCGGCGACCACGTCGATGAAGTCGCCAATCTTCAAACCCGTCACCGTGTTCACCGTTAACAATTTAGTGCCGCTGGTTATGGTGCCGGTGGTGTTGCCCGCGTTGAGTGTCCCGAAGGTGTTATCATGGACGCAGACCCACCCCGGCGAACCGCCCGCCGCCGCATCGCTTTTCCAGATTACCGAGCCCCGGGCATATGTCCCGGTGGTGGGAGCCGCCGTCCGCCAGGTCATTTTGTAGGCGTTCAGGGTTAAAACATTGGGGGTGACGAAACTGGACGGACCCACCTGCACGTCGCCGTCAATGAGAGTTTGGGGGCCGCTGACCGGACCGCCGGAAAAGCTCCTCTGGTCCATGACGATGTTATTTTTCGCATACCCGGAGGGGTTTATATCAAAGTTGACCATCGAGGAGCCGAAATCAATATAATTTCCGAGGACTGAATAAACTCCGGCGGCCTGAGTGAAAGCGGTGGCGGTTCTGGCCAGCTTAAACGTGGAAGTTTGCGCCCCGCCGCCCAACGAAACGTTTCCCCCTGTTATTTCGGTCAGATTGAAAAAGCAATCTTTAAGCATCGTGTTGCCGTCGGTGATAAGCGCTTGCGTGGGCGTGGAGCTCGACTTAATCCCCTGGGCGTAGATGCCCGCCATAGTGCTGCCGCCGGCGGTGGAAGAAATGTTAAAGGTGTATCGGTGGGTGGATTCAATGGGACACCGGATAAAGGCGCTGCTATACGCAGATTTCAAACGGAATATGTCCGAGTTTGCGGTCGCCAAAGGTCCGGTGTAAACGTTGTAAAAATTGACCCAGGCAAAATCAATCAAATACGCCGCGCTATCAAGCGGAACTCCGCCGGTGTGCATGATGCTTGAATTTGTCAGACTACAGTTATCCGAACTTTGCGCCGCACTGCCCGTCTTATATATTCCGTTTCTATCCGTTAAACCAAAGGGCAAAACGTAATCCACCCCTGTTTTTTTGCCGTCAAAACAGAATCCGA
>VGOH01000288.1 GCA_016875955.1 Chloroflexota bacterium | reverse complement strand
GTTACCCAGTCCGCCCACCTGGTGTTCTTCCGCGGTGACCACAACGCCGCAGTCTCTGGCGGCCTGCTCAATGGCCCTGGCATCGAGAGGCTTCACCGTGTGCATGTTTAGCACCCTGGTCTCAAGATTGTACTCCCGCTTCAGTATCCAGGCGGCTCTCATGGCTTCCACCACGGAGGGCCCGCAGGCGATTATAGCCACGTCCTCGCCTTCGTCTTTATAGTCTGAGGCAAGCTGATGCTCAAAAGCATCTTTGAAGTTGTCCTTTTCCCCGCGGAAGCGGATGACGTTTGCTTCCCCCCATTTATAGGGAGTGCTATCATCGGAGACCACCGGCGTTGCCTCGCGGGCAAACCTGATGTATTTGGGGCCGGCCACGTTAAAAAGCATATATTCGGTGGCCCGCCTGGTCTCTACGGCATCGCAGGGGACTTCAACATGCATATTGGGTAAGCCGCACATCTGGAAAAGTTCTTCCAGCGCCTGGTGAGTGGCACCATCCTGCCCTACGGAAACGCCGCCATGGGCGCCGGCAATCATCACGTTGAAGTTGCCGTAGCAGACGGTGGTGCGCAGCTGGTCAAGATTCCTCCCCGAGGCGAAGACGCCGTAAGTGCCAAAGACGGGCAATTTCCCCTCCTTGGCCAGCCCGGCGGCAACGCACGTTCCCGACTGTTCCGCGATGCCTATGGAAAACCAGCGTTCCATACGGTTAGGGTGCTCCTTGTAAAACTGGCTGATGGTTATGGAGTCAGAGATATCCGCTCCCAGACACACCACCCTGGGGTCGTCGCCATGTTTCGCCAGCGCATTGCCAAATCCTATCCTGGTGGGGACCATCTCTGCCTTCATATTTTGGGTAGCATTCCAGAAGTAGTTTTGCGAAAATTTCGGCTGTTTCGCCTCAAGTTTCCGGTCGACCTGGCTCTGGTAAACAGAGGCTTTTTCCAGCAGCTTCTCCACCGGCAGCTTTTTATCAAGCCCCAGCTGTTTCAGGGCGTCCCACATCTGCTCAACACTGGGTGCCTTGCCGTGCCAGCCGCACACCTCCTCCATGAAGTTGACACCCTTGCCTTTGGTGGTATGGGCGATAACAAGCGAGGGCTTACCTTTGGTCTCTCTCGCTTGCTTGAAAGCACCCAGTATCTCTTTCATGTTGTGGCCATCGATTTCAATGACATGCCAGCCGAAGGCACGGTACTTATCGGCAAGCGGGTCAATGTACATAACGTCATCAACACAGCCATCTATCTGGAGGCGGTTCTTGTCAATGATGCCGCACAGGTTATCCAG
>VGOH01000287.1 GCA_016875955.1 Chloroflexota bacterium | reverse complement strand
TATGCCGTGCAATTCTGCGTCCAAATGGCATAGACGTTGTTTCCCGCCACCGCCAGGTTGGGGGAATAGTGCTGGTCGTGGGACTGGTAGGGGTAAAACCTGCCGTCTGAAGCCTTGGTGGCCAGTTGCGTGCGTTTAAAGGTGGCCCCGCCGTCATTGGAGGCCGCCACCCCGATTCTTGCCTGAAAGTTGCCGTAGTAGTACGGCTCCGTGATCCAGTAATACAGCAGATAGACGTCGTCCCCCACCCGTTTGAGATCCTGGAGACTGCCGCCGTAATCCTTGCTGTAGGCGGCGACGGCCTTTTTAAAGGTGGCGCCGCCGTCAACGGAATTTAATACCCGGATGGAAAAATTGTTGTACCAGTTGGCATAGTAATTGAAGGCAATGGTCAATTTGCCGTTGTTGGCACTGATCCGGGTGTTCTGGATGTGCCAGACGTCTGCTCCCCCAAAGAGCACTCGCAGCGGCCTGAAGGTGGCGCCGTTATTGAGGGAGCGGAGGAAATTGAGGCTGTAATACCAATTCCGCCCGCCGGCGGCGGGATAGGAACGGCTGAAGGCGATGTACACATTGGCGCCGTCCACCGCCAGCAGTCTGAGGGTCGGACCGCAAACGAGGTCATTAGTGTTGGGGGTGACGCTATAGAGAACTCGTGGGTCCTCGAAGGTGGCGCCCCCGTTGGTGGACCGGGTGTAGCGGAGGCGGATCTCGGTCCAGTCGCTCTTCCGGGAGACCCAAAGAACGTGGACGTAGTTACCGGATACCTGGACCTCGCTGTAGTAGTCTTCCCAGGTTTCACCCGGCGGATTGTATCCGGAGAGATTTTTGGTGATATTAGAGAGGTCGGGGTTGGCGGCCAACGCCGGGGCGGCAATTGCCAGCTGGAAAAGACAAACAATTGCCAGCAAGAAAGCCGTGAGCTTTCCAAGCTGGTTACCGGGGGAAATCCTCGTCTCCATAGAATCCTCCTGGGGCCGAGAAAATGGCAAAAGGAATAGCTGAGACTCTTTTGACTCCTTCGATCCAAGCTTAACATTTGGCAGCGAATATAGCAATGGTAAATAATTGATGCAAGTTACGCAAGTTGTTTTGTGAAACTTTTCCCCATAGATTGCCACGAATTTAGCTGACAGTTTTCAGCCATCAGCCATCAGCAGTCAGTGGTCATGGTCAGCGGTTTAGAGATTTTTTGGCTGATAGCTATTCGCTGATAGCTGACAGCTAAAGGGCCTTTTTCCTTGCCAGAAACGCTCCCCTTCATATATGTTTACTTTTCTGATATTTTCTTACCT
>VGOH01000286.1 GCA_016875955.1 Chloroflexota bacterium | reverse complement strand
CCCCTACGACTTCGCCTATCCGGGGGGAGTCTTAAATCATATCACAAATCTGGAGCGGCAGCTGGTCAGAATGGGGCATGACGTGAAAATCATTGCCCCTGCCTCAAGAGCGGTCCCCGCTCTGGGCGAGCACTTCATACCCATCGGCAGCCCCCGACCGGTCCCGGTAAGCGGTTCCGTAGCCCGCATTACCCTTTCACCATGGCTTTCGTCGCGGATTAAAAGGGTACTGGAAAGGGAGAAGTTTGAAATCGTCCACCTTCACGAACCCCTGATGCCGATGCTCTGCACCACCGTGTTGCGCCTGTCCAATGTGCCCAACATCGGCACCTTTCACGCCTCGGGGGGCAAACCCTGGTACGACTTTGGCACGCCTATCGGCAAGCTCATCCTCAAGAAGTGGTTCCACAAGCTGGACTATAAAATCGCTGTCTCCCGCCCGGCCATGGAGTATGTGAACAAGTTCTTCCCTGATGAATACACCATCATACCCAACGGCGTGGACACCAGCCATTTCCGGCCTGACGTCGCGCCACTTGGGGAATACCTGGATGGAAAACTGAACATCGTGTTTATCGGGCGTCTGGAGAAGCGCAAAGGCCTTGATTACCTGCTCAAGGCGTACCAGCAAGTCAAACGCACGGTACCGGAATCTCGGCTTATCATTGTTGGGCCGGGTGAACGGCTCAGAAAAAAGTACCAGAAACGGGTGGCCCGGGATGGCATAGAAAACGTTGTGTTCATCGGCTACGCTAACTACGGGGACCTGCCCAGATATTACAAGACCGCGGATATCATCTGCTGTCCGGCTACCGGATGGGAGAGCTTCGGCATCGTCTTGATTGAAGCGATGGCGGTGGGCACGGCGGTGGTGGCCTCAAATATATCAGGGTATGCCAGTGTGCTTACCCACGGTGCTGAGGGCCTGCTGGTGCCACCGAAGAACACGCCCGCGCTGACGGAGGCGCTTTTATCCCTGGCTGATGATAAGCCCCGGAGACAGCAGATGGGTCAAAAAGGAATCCTTACCGCCCAGCAGTACAGCTGGGAGAACGTGGCCAAACGGGTCCTGGACTGTTACCAGAAAGTGCTCAGATAATTTCAGCCGTATCAGTCTATTTTGTTAAACTGGTCCTTTGTGGCACCGCAGACCGGGCAGACCCAGTCATCCGGCAATTTTTCAAAAGGCGTTCCGGCTGGAATGTTGCTATCAGGGTCTCCCTGTGCTGGGTCATAGATATAACCGCAGACCGAACACTCGTAGCGCGCCATTGTTAACTTCCCTCCCGCTTTAGCTGAATCTCATTAACCGAGGATTT
>VGOH01000285.1 GCA_016875955.1 Chloroflexota bacterium | reverse complement strand
GATTAATCGTGGCTAAAGGCAATCCCAAGGGAATCAGCGGTTTGACTGACCTCCTGCGCCGAGACGTCAGCTTTGTCAATCGGCAAAGGGGGGCTGGAACCAGGGTATTGCTGGACTTCAAGCTGAAGGAACTCGGCTTAGACCCGGCAAAGATCACGGGCTATGAGCGAATAGAGGTCACCCATCTGGCTGTGGCGTCGGCTGTCGCCGCTGGCACCGCTGATGTCGGGCTGGGCATTATGGCCGCCGCCAGAGCGTTAGATTTGGATTTCCTTCCTCTGCTGAAGGAAAGGTATGATTTGGTCATACCTCGTCCTTACTATGAAAGCGCTCTGCTTGAGCCGCTGCTGGCCACTCTTCACCAGCCGTCGTTCAGAGCCGAGGTGGAAAGCCTGGGCGGATATGATACCTCTGACATGGGACAGGTCATAGCCAAATTTCCGAATTGCCATGATCTGTGAGTTCTGTGTAAAATCCGAGGATGTCTGAGAACTCACGGAAATGGGTAGCCTGGAGCATCTGCTCCAGGCAGGGTTGGAGCCGATGCTCCAACCTACCCCGACTTTTCGGATAGCCTGGATAGTGAGGGTGAAGCCTATAAAGCCATGACCAAAACTGCCGCCAGAAAATCACTGCAAATAAGCGTTCGTGGCGTAGTACAAGGGGTTGGCTTCAGACCCTTTGTCTACAGGCTGGCTCACCAGCACCGCTTGGCGGGCTGGGTGCGTAACACCTCAGGAAGCGTAGAAATCGAGGTCGAGGGAGAGGAGAAATCCTTGAACGCCTTCCTCTCTGCTCTCAAAACAGAGGCTCCCCCCATGGCCTGCATCGAAGAGGTCACCGCCGCCCCCCTCGCCCCCCACGGCCACACCGCCTTCGAGATCAGAGAAAGCCACCCGGAGGAAGGCCAGTACCAGCTAGTCTCCCCTGACATCGCCACCTGTCAGCCCTGCCAGGAGGAGATTTTCTCCCCCAGCGACAGGCGCTATCATTATCCCTTTACCAACTGCACCAACTGCGGGCCTCGCTTCACCATCATTGAGGACATCCCTTATGACCGCCCCAAGACCACCATGCGTCGCTTCAAGATGTGCCCTGACTGCCAGAGGGAGTACGATGACCCCCTGGATCGCCGTTTTCATGCTCAACCCAACGCCTGCCCCCGGTGTGGCCCAAGACTACAGTTAGTGGACAACCGAGGCTCAGCCATCGAATGTGGCGATGTCATCGAGGAAACCGTTGATCTTCTATCGCAAGGAAAAATCCTGGCCATCAAGGGATTAGGCGGCTTCCTTCTTGCTTGTGATGCCACCAGCACAACA
>VGOH01000284.1 GCA_016875955.1 Chloroflexota bacterium | reverse complement strand
TATCATGAGCGGCATAACCGCCCGGGTGCAGTTCCAGACACCCTTCACATTCACGTCAATAACATTGTCCCGGACAGCATCTGGCATCTCCACAAAGGGCATTGACGGTGCGATGGCGGCATTGTTTACCAGTATGTCCACTCGCCCGAACCGGCTGACCACCTCCCCCACCGCCCGGTTCACCTGCACTACATCGGCAACATCCACCTTGAAGGCCAGCGCCTCCTGCCCCAGAGCCTTGAGGTCGGCCACATGTTTCCGCATATGCGGTACGTTACGACTGAACAGCGCCACGGTGGCGCCTTCGGCAGCCAGGGCTTTGGCAATGCCCTCCCCCAGCCCCCGGGAAGCCCCGGTGACAATGGCAATCCTGTCCTTCAGCAATTTCGTGCTCATGATTTACCTCTATATCTGCAGAATCACGCGATAGCAGGTGATGCTCGTCCGCATTATAGCAAAATTTAGCAAATGATAAAAAGATATGTTAAGATATACCGCAAATAAAAGGAGGCCTAACATGTATGACATCGTGATAAAGGGCGGTAGAGTGATTGACCCGGCACAGAACCTGGACGGCACCATGGATGTGGCCATAAACGGAGACAAGATAGCCGCCGTCAACCGGGACATATCCCCACAGGAAGGCAAACGGCGCATTGATGCCAAAGGTAAAATCGTCACGCCGGGGCTGGTGGAGATGCACGCCCACGTTTTCGACAGCGTGATGAAGATTGCCCTCGAGCCTGACGTCGCCGGGGTGAAGCAAGGGGTTACCACGGTGGTGGACGGGGGCAGTTCCGGCGAAGCGACTTTCAGCGCCTTCCCTAAATACATCCTGCCAGCGGCCAAAACGAGTGTCTTCTGCTTCCTGCACCTGTGCTCTCTCGGTCTGATTCCTGAGCCGGAACTGAGGGGCTGGGAAGAGGTCAACCTTGACGGCATGGCCGCCACCATAGAAGCCAACCGGTCTATCATCAAGGGAGTCAAGCTACGCCTGGTGGGCAATCTGGTGGCCAGCGCCGGCATTGAGGTGGTGAAGACAGCCAAGAAAATCGCCCGGCAGTGCCAACTGCCGATAATGATTCACATCGGTGATACGGAGAAGAAAGTGCCAGCGTCGCTGACTCCAGAATGCCTCAACGTGATGGAGGCTGGCGATATCTTAAGCCACGTGTATACCAGCAACCAGGGCAACGTCCTGTGCCCGGACGGCACGATAATGCCGGAACTGAAAGCCGCTATAAAGCGCGGCGTTATCATGGATACGGCCAACGGACGGAGTAACTTCTCCTTTGCCTCAGCACGCAAGTGCCTAGCAGAAGGCATACTGC
>VGOH01000283.1 GCA_016875955.1 Chloroflexota bacterium | reverse complement strand
CTGGCTGGCCGGGTCGGGCGGATAAAAATAACCCAGAGGCGCCAGGGCGTTCTGCAAATCAAGGTTGACCACTCCGGGCTCAACCACCGCCCGGCGGTCGGCGGTGTTAATCTCCAGAATCCGGTTCATGCGGCTGACTTCAACAATGATGCCCCCTTTAACTGGTATGGTGCCGCCGGATAGATTGGTGCCGGCGCCCCGGGGCACCACCGGTATCTTCTCCCGGTGGGCCAGCTTCATTACGGCCGAGACTTCGGCGGTGCTGCGGGGGAAGACGATGACATCCGGCAGCTCCTGCCTCATCGTGGCATCGTATGAGTAGGCGATTAAGTCTTTAGGGTCGGCCAGGATGTTATCTCTGCCGACGATTCTGGTCAGCTCTTTTATCAGGCTCCGTGCTATCAAGTTCCTTTACGCCTCCACTCACCCTCTATTAATTATGGAATGGTGATTTTATGGTCGGCGGGGTCATCTCAAAAAAGTGGCTAAAGCCTGGCCCATGCCTCCATAAGGGTGCGTTTGGCATTGGCCACCACCACCTCCGGGTTTTGCCCGGCCAGTGGCTTGACCTCAAAGGCAACCACATTCTGCTTTCCCTCGCCGATGTACCCGATTTCCATCAGGGCTTTCAAGAACAGCTTTACTTCGGCGACGTCATTTTCCCCGACGGCGAGCCCGAAGGGAGGATGTTTGTCTCCGTAGGCGGGGTGGCTCTTGTTCTTCAGCACGCAGTTGCCGATGTGTATGTGTGTCAGGAAATCTTTAGCCGTCTTAACAGCATGGTCAGAGGTCTCTTTGAGCAGCGGCAGGTGACTCAGGTCAATCATCAGGCCGAAGTTGGCGTACTGCCGTTTCACCTCTTTGGCTACGGCAACTGCCTCTACGGTGGGACCAATGAGGCATTTCTTATCGTAGTCCCGGTCAAATATCTCCATGGTGATGCCGAGGCTGCCCTTGCTCTGCGCATAGCTGCATATCTGGGAAAGCGAGTCGGCCAGCAGCTCCTTGGCCTGAGTGTACTTCTCTTTGGCCGGGGCCGGGCCGCTGAGCACGGCAAGCTGCTTGGCACCGAGCGAATACGCCTCATCTATGCCGCCTTTAATGATGGAGATGGCCGCTTCCCGCTGCTGTGGTACCATGCTGTTGAGGTCAAGCTTGTTATTCAGCAGCAGGGGCTGGCCAACATAGCCGACAACGAGGTGGCTTGAGCCGAGCATTTGCTTTACTTCCTCATATATCTCTTCCGGAATTGAGGGAATCTCTATGGCACCGAAGAACTCGTCCTCAGCTATCTTTCTGATGGCCTCAACCGTGTCCGTCTCCGGATAGGCCAT
>VGOH01000282.1 GCA_016875955.1 Chloroflexota bacterium | reverse complement strand
GCCGGAGCGGGTCCACCATGTTATAGGCGCCCCAGCGATCGCTGTGGAGAATGCCCTCAAAGGATTCGCCTATCAGTTCCTTGAGGGCCTGGCGGCCTCTGGAGCACGAGACCAGAAAGACGGTGGGTAACCGTTCAGTACCCCTTATAGCTGAGGCAAAATTTTTTTGGAAAACATGAAAAAAAGACGCGATTTTTTGTGAAGAATGGTGTATTCAAGGTCTTGTGGAAACAAGGCCGATTGCTCCAGAGATTTGGGCGAAACTTTCGCCAGAGGTGCAGACTTACATCCTGGTTTTGGAGAACGCCCTGCGCCAGGCTCTGGAAAGAAATGCCCAGCTGGAGCAGCGGGTCAGCGAGTTGGAGGCCAGGCTCCATCGCCATTCCGGTAACTCCTCTCTGCCTCCCTCGCAAGATCCGCCTCAGGCTCCCAGAAACCGAAAGGAACAAAGCGGTCGCCAGCCGGGTGGTCAAAAAGGACACCAGGGAAACCATCGGGAGTTGGCGCCGCCCGAGAAGGTCGATAAGATCGTGGAACATCGGGCGGAAACCTGTCCACACTGCCGCAGTGCTCTCATGCACGCGGCGGCCAGGCAGGCTCCTCCCGTGGAACGGCGCCAGGTTTGGGAACTGCCGGAAATTCAACCGGTCATTACCGAACACCGGTTGTCGGCCGGCTGGTGCTCCCATTGCCAGACCTGGGTGAAACCGGACTTGCCGGCTGAAGTCGGCAGAAGCGTCTTCGGCCCCCGGCTGCAAGCCTGGGTCGCCATTCTCACCGGCCGCTTCCGCCAAAGCCGCCGGCAGGTGGTGGAACTGTTGCGGGAACTGTGCGGCGTGCATGTCAGCCTGGGCAGCGTCCAGAGCCTGTGTGAAGAGACCTCTCGGGCCCTGGCCGTCCCCTATCGGGAGGCCAAGGAGGCGGTGGCCCAGGCCGAGATGGCGCATCTGGATGAAACCGGCTGGAAGGAAAAAGGGAAACGCCATTGGCTGTGGGTGGCGGTCACCAGGCTGGCCACCGTCTTTCTGGTCTCGTGCTCCAGAGGCCGCCAGGCCCTCAAGGAACTGATAGGCGAATCCTTTGAGGGCATTCTCCACAGCGATCGCTGGGGCGCCTATAACATGGTGGACCCGCTCCGGCGCCAGCTCTGTTGGGCGCACCTGAAGCGAGATTTTCAGGCGCTCTCCGAACGGAAGACCCGGGCCGGACCGTTGGGAGAATGGGGACTCAAGGAGATCAAACGGCTCTTTGCCGTCTGGCGCCGGTATCAGGCCGGCGAGATCACCTGGGCCGAGATGCAGTGGCAACTGGTGCCGGTGCGGACCCGCCTGGGGAGAC
>VGOH01000281.1 GCA_016875955.1 Chloroflexota bacterium | reverse complement strand
AGTGGTGTGCTGGATGCCATCAAGCCCTACCTGGACAATGCAGTCTCCTGGCTACAATTCTTCGCGGAGAATGCCATCTCGTGGGTGCAGTACTTCGCTAGCAATTGGGGGACGTACTTTGAGCAAGCCAAGACGATTGCGGAAACGGTCTGGGGGACTATCAAGCAGGTGATAGAAACGGCTATCAGCGTGATTGGCTCAGTGGTCGAAACGGTCACAACAGCCATCAGCCAATTCTGGGCAACGCATCACGACGCGATTCAGACCAAAGCTCAGGAGGTATGGCTAGGGGTACAAGGGATTGTCCAGGGAGCGCTTGAGACTATACAGGGAACCGTTGCCAATGTTCTGGGGTTCATCCGCTCGGAGTGGGGATCGGGTTTTACAGAAACCCGATCTATCGCGGAAAGCGTATGGTCTTCTATCCAGGCCATCGTCCAAACTGCCATAGATGGGGTCAAGGCTGCCATAGAATACCTTCAGCCGACGCTAGACAGGCTCGCCGAAGGCTTTAGGGGCTTTTTGGAAGCTCTGAAGCCGGCCATAGAACCCCTCAAAGAGATCGGGTCTAATCTCTTACCCATATTGGCCATTGCGGTGGGCGTTGCCTGGGAGGTATTGAAAACACTGGTGAACTTCGTGGCAGGTGCGCTCCCTGGTATGGGCGAAGTGATCACGGGGGTTATCAAGATAATAAACGCCGCCCTTCAAGGGCTGATCGACCTCATTGCGAATGTAGTGGAGTTCTTCGCCGCTTTGGTGCGAGGTGATTGGGCCCAGGCGTGGGAGGAGCTAAAAGACATCGGAGACACTGCGCTTAACTTGCTAGTTGGGATACTGGAAGGAGCGATAGATGTATTGAGCGGCTTGGCAAGGGGTATCGTTGGCGGCATAATCGGTGCTTTTTCCAGCCTGATCGAAGACTTGCGGATGATCGGGGGCGACGCTATCGAGGGGTGTATTGCGGGGATTAAAGCCAAGGCTGGTGCACTGGTAGATGCCGCCTTGGGCGCGGTTCAGAACGCAACCAATACGGTCAAGGGCTGGCTGGGCATCGGCTCTGCCTCCAAGCTGTTCATCGAGATCGGCCTGGACATGATGCGCGGGTTGGCTCAGGGCCTGGGCGAGGGCGAGGCCGAGGCGTTGAAAGCAGTGGCCGATGTGATCCAGGCTATAAGCGGCGCCTTCGAGGCCATGGCTGGTATAGCGCCCGCCATAGCCAAATTCCCCGCCCTGACGGGCTTCCAGGCGGGGTTGGACAGGCTCATCGAGGACACCAAGGCCATCCTGGTCGCGGTGCGCGAGCAGCTCCTGGACCTGTGGGGCTGGGGCGGGGAGCGCAAGG
>VGOH01000280.1 GCA_016875955.1 Chloroflexota bacterium | reverse complement strand
TATCTCCTCGCGGGAAAATATGATTCGGCGCTCGGTATCAAGACAGTAGACACCGGTCTCTACCAAGAACTCCATGCCCGCCTCCCAGACCCGGTCCGCCAGGTCGTCATCATTGGGCACGGGATTTTGCGGGTCATATTTAATGCCGTACTTCTCAATCACTTTGCGCAAATTGGGCACCAAAATACCCAGGTCAAAGTCCCGCTCGGTACATATCGGGCCGGTTAATGCCCTCTCTACCACTTCATCAAAGCTGAGCATGGTTCATCCCGCAATTTCAGAGATAAGGGGAGACGCTGGTAAATTGAATGCCGAACTGGTCAGCCATCTCTTTTCTGATTTCAAGATATAGCTCCAGAAATTCCGATTTCGGCTGGCCGGTCACCGGGTCGCAGCACTCCTGATATTTCTGCCCGACTGGCGGCTCGCGGAGCTGTGGCTCATATTTCTCCAGCAACGCCTTTACGATTTTATTGGCTTCATTCCGGCTCATGCCGGCCACAGCGTGGGCCACCTCGCTGGCCAGCAAAGGCTCCACCGGGCTGGTGTAGTCAAGGGCAGTGCCTCTTGCCGAAGCCCCCACCTCAACGGAGCCGCCGCAGACCACCGAGGCGATAACCCAGGCGCAATGCTCATAGAAAAGCATCTTGGTCATCGGCCCGGCCGCCGAATAGCCCACGTTGACCACGGGCAGGGTGCTGTGCCGCGTTACCGCCTGGTTGGACACGCTGCGCGCCCAGATGGTGTCCCGGGCTGAGGTAATGCCAAGGTCAAAATGGGTTGGAAACGGGTGCTGCACGGCGCCGCGCAGCACCAGCAGGTCCACCGGATTGTAGGCCGCCGTCACCACCGCCACGCCTGCCGGCCCACCGGCCAGCCCGCCCAGTATGACGCCATTCTCAGCAAAAATCAGATTGCTGGCGGCCTGCGAAAAGGCCACTTTGTTCATGGTGTCAAAATCGACCTTCATCTCATGTATGGTGCCGATTTCCAGCGCATCCGTCCTGCGGATGCCGAAATGATGGGCGGCGATGTGCTCCTGCGCCCTGGCGGCGGTGGTAACGCCATTGACGATGGGCATCCCCGGGCGTCCAGCGCGGCGCATGCCCTCACGGGTCAGCAGCACCGCCCTGATGGCGCCCTCTATCCCCAGCGGACTGCCGCCAACTATCGGCTGGCCATTCACCCGGGTTAAGCAGGGTATGGTGATGCCATCCCCCAGCGGGTTCTCGGCGTGCGCTTTGACCAGATTAACGTAGTGTAATTCCGAGGAAAGCGGCGAGGAGGTGGGGCCAACCGAACACCAGGGAGGCGTTGCATCTTCCGGAACACGCCTGGGCATGACCCTGGTG
>VGOH01000279.1 GCA_016875955.1 Chloroflexota bacterium | reverse complement strand
CTTTTCAAGGAGAGGGGTAGGGGGGTGTGCAACCAAGGACATAGGTAACAAGTTAACTAAATACATCGGTAACAGTCCTCCTATGGTGATGACTGGGGTGAGTGGGGGGAAGGGGGGACAAGGAAGAGCGATGAGGATACAACAGACCAAGAGGAATGGGGCCAAAGGCGACCAGCCAGCCATCCTTGTCTTCCGTGATGCCCACCAGCTCTCCGACCAGGGCCTCGCTCACAAAGACGAGTCCCCCACGCCACTTGATTTGTCCGTTAGAGCGCACCCGTCGCACCTCAGTCAGAGGGGGATACTCAATATCGCCAAGCCTTTCGGGATACCTCCGAGGCGAGAGCACATAGAGACTAGCCGGTGTCACTTGCCCCAGAGCCTCGTGCGGGCGCACCGTGTTATAGGCCGAGAGGAAACTATTGCACCTTTCCTGTTGAGTCTGGGGAGTGGCTGCTGGCGGGTTCATGACCTCTTGCTTGAGGGTACGGTGCAATCGTTCATGCCTCCCGTTCTGCTCCGGGTGTCCTGGTTGGATGCGCTCGGGCATGATCCCCAGCTTGACCCACCACACGGAGAGAGACGACAGCCCTCCGGCGCCTACAGAGGCGAAGGGAGAACCGTTGTCAGTGCGTATAGCCAAAGGCAAGCCATACTCTCGAAAAACTCGCTCAAAAACGGGACGTACATGGGCATAATCGGGCTTGGTGAGAATCTCGCAGCAAAGGAGCATGCGGGTACAGGCGTCGCTGATGGTCAGGGGATCGCAGCGGGTCCCGTCACCAGTGCGAATCCAACCCTTGAAATCGGCGCACCAGACGCCATTGGGGTGGTCGGCACCCAGAAATGGCTGAAACCACGGGCTGGTGCGCCTGCGGCGCTTACGCCGGGCCACCAGCCCGTGCAGGCCCAGAATCCTACCGCGAGTGCTTACCGCCGGCCATGCCCTGGCAATCTCAGGGGCTTCTTCTGGGCAGGGCGTGAGCTTGGCAGGCCCCCAGGTGGGGTGAGCCTGCTTGGCTCTGACCACCGCCAGCACTACCTCCGCTGGCGTAGCTCCGGGATGCCGATGGGGAGCGCGGGAGCGCTCGTCAAGCCCCGCAATGCCTTCATCGGCAAAGCGCCCCAGCCATTTATGGGCCGTTTTCCTACTCACCTCAAAGTGCTCAGCCAATTCAGTCACCGTATACTTTCCCGTCTCATACAGACTTACCAATTGCAGTCGCTCTTTCACGGCACAGGTCTCCTTCCACGGCAAGGCAACACCTCCTTGCCTAAAAAGTTACCTGTTACCTATGTATTTAGCAAATGTGTAACCATTGTACCAGGTTTGTACCCTCACCTAACCTCTC
>VGOH01000278.1 GCA_016875955.1 Chloroflexota bacterium | reverse complement strand
CCCCTCTCCTGCGCCAGCTCCCCGGCCCGCCGCAGAAAATCTACAAGTTCTTGGGGAAGCTGGTTTTTTATTTTAGTGGCTAAATTGGCAACTTCTGACATATAGTCAGAATTATAGCACAGGTGGGTTATGCCCATCCCCATTTTAATTTCTCCCCCATCTTCGTTATAATTAGTCCCATAGTGTCGGAAAAGAAAAAGGTCGTTGCTGTTGTGGGCATGGCCGGGTCGGGCAAGACGGAGGTCGCCCGCGTCTTTGAGGGGCACGGTTTTGCCCGGGTCAGGTTCGGCGATGTTACCGATGCAGAGGTGAAAAAGAGGGGCCTAGTCCTCAATGAGGACAACGAGCGGCGCGTCAGGGAGCTTTTGCGAAAAGAGCACGGCATGGCCGCCTATGCCAAATTAAACCTGCCCAGAATTGATGCCGCCCGGAAAAAAGCTAACGTCGTGGTGGACGGGCTTTACTCCTGGGAGGAGTATACCCTGCTGAAAGACCGCTACGGCGCTGATTTCACCGTCATCGCCGTCTGGGCGTCGCCGGCAACGAGGTACGCCCGACTCGGCAGCCGGGGGGAACGGCCGCTGACCCAGAAGGAGGCCGCCAGCCGCGACCGCACTGAAATAGAGAACACCGGCAAGGGCGGGCCGATTGCCATGGCCGATTACACCATCAGCAACGAGTCGTCGCTGTCCGACCTGAAGAAGCAAGTGAATGAGGTGCTGGCGAGGTTGAAATGAAAAAACCGGTCACCAGACCGTCCATTGACGAGTACTTTCTGAAAATAGCCTCGGTGGTGGCGGAGCGCTCCACCTGCCGTCGCCACCATGTGGGGGCGGTGGCGGTGAGGGATAAACACATCCTGGCCACGGGCTACAATGGCGCTGCCGCCGGTTCCAAAGACTGCCTGGAGCTGGGCTGTCTCCGCGATGAGCTGGGCATACCCTCCGGCGAGCGCCATGAGATATGCCGCGGCATCCACGCCGAGCAGAACGTCATCATCCAGGCCAGCCTTCACGGCGTCAGCCTTGAGGGGAGCACCATTTACTGCACGCATACGCCCTGCGTCCTCTGCGCCAAGATGCTGGTCAACGCCAGGATAAAACGCTTTGTTACCTTTGGCAGCTATAATGACAGCACTTTTGTCGACCTCTTCAAGGAAGCAGGCATTGAGGTCGAAAGCAAAGAAAAGCCGCCCTCGCAAATCAGCTTTCTGGGCTGAAGCAAGGTTAAAGACGGTATCAATGAGCAAGGTTGCCATCGTTAAGGTAGAAAACGATTTCTATGCCGCCCTCCAGCAGGCCCTGAGCGACATCGGCGAGAAGCCTGTGGCCAGAGGCGACCGCGTGCTCATAAAG
>VGOH01000277.1 GCA_016875955.1 Chloroflexota bacterium | reverse complement strand
GAAGGCAGCGCCCAAGGTGATGGTGCGGGTGGAGCAGGCCAGGCGACTCAAGGAGCTGGAGAAGGAAAATGCCCGCCTCAAGAAACTGGTGGCCGACATCACCCTGGATAACGCCATCCTCAAGGAAGCAGCAAGGGGAAACTTCTAAGCCCGCAAAAGAGATGCCAGGCCGTCACGCGGGTGCGTGAGGAGCTCAACGTCTCCGAAAGGCGGGCTTGCAGGGTGTTGGAGCAGGCCAGGAATACCCAGCGCCGGAGGCGTGACATGACCCGGGAAGAGGCGCTCCTGGTGGCCGACATCACCTCGCTGGCTACCAGGTACGGCCGGTACGGCTACCGGCGCATCACGGCGCTGCTGAATGAAAAGGGATGGCGGGTCAATCACAAGCGGGTGGAAAGGGTCTGGCGCAGGGAGGGGCTCAAGGTGCCCAGGAAGCAGCCCAGGCGGGGCAGGCTATGGCTTAACGACGGCTCGTGCATCAGGCTGAGGCCCATGTATAAGGACCATGTCTGGAGTTACGATTTCATGACCGCCAGGACCTCGGACGGCAGACCGTTCAGGCTGCTCAACATCATCGATGAGTACACCCGGGAGTGCCTGGCCATCCTGGTGGCGCGGCACATCAGCTCGGAGGATGTCCTGGACCAGCTCTATACCCTGTTCCTGGTCCGGGGAGTGCCGGTGCATATCAGGTCCGACAACGGGCCGGAGTTCACCGCCAGGGCCGTAAGAAAGTGGCTGAGTAAGATGGGTGTAAAGACGCTCTTCATCGAGCCCGGCAGCCCCTGGGAGAACGGCTACATCGAGTCCTTCAACGGCAAGCTCCGGGATGAGCTGCTGAACAGGGAAATCTTTACTACACTCTGGGAGGCGCAGGTATTGATTGAGCAGTGGCGGAGGGAATACAATACCACTCGGCCGCACAGCGCCAGGGGCTACCGGCCGCCGGCGCCTGAGGCTAAGATGCTCAAAGCACTAACTCTGTAGGTGGTACCATTATTGGGGGCAGGTCAGGTATATTGACAGGTTACATTTGGGTCAGGTATAATCTAGGCACAAGTGGTTGAGAGTGTCTCACCGCTTTTTTGTTGCCATTCCTCTGTATCCACTGTTTCTTCCAGTTTACGCATAACATTCAAAGAACGATAATTATCAAAGGGGATTCGGTCTATCAATCAAAACAAACCGCTAGATTTGGATTGTAGAGGCTAAAGGGACTGCCCTAGGGCACAAGGGGGTGAGTGAATAAGTTTTTACCAGGAATAAAAAATGGCAGAAGAGAATGAATTGTCTTCATATGGTAGTATATTATTGAATAGTTCCACACAAAGGTATACTGACCGAAATGGTTCAAATGGGTTGGTCAGG
>VGOH01000276.1 GCA_016875955.1 Chloroflexota bacterium | reverse complement strand
CAGGTCCTGGACCAAGCGGCGCAGATCGTCCAAGTTGCGCGCCAGACGGTCCATGCTGTGCACTGCCACCGTGTCGCCCTCGCGCACAAAGGAAAGCATGGCCTCGAGTTGAGGCCTCCGGGAGTCTTTGCCGGATAGCTTGTCGGTAAAAAGACGAACAACCTGGACATTCTCGAGCTGGCGGTCCGGGTTCTGCTCGAAAGTGCTCACACGGATGTAGCCGATGCGCTGACCGTTCAAATCGTGCTCCTGAATGAGGTGAGTCGGATAATGTGTCAGGTTGAATTCTATAACCCTTGGCAGCATATGTCAATTAATTCCGAAAAGGACTTTATTCTGACACTTTTTGCCACTCCACCTGACGTCAGGTTGGGGTATAGTTCAAACTGACATCAAGAGATCCGACACTGGGCCAACTGCATTAACCTACTTGCCAAAATTAACCTATTGGGTTATTCTATGGCCGTATGGAAAAGCGCACACCGATCATCGGATTTGGCAAGACGTTTACCGACCTGCGATATCCGCCGGTGAGGTATATCTAAAACTGACCGTCGTCGATGAAGTGCTCGTCGTGTCTTTTAAGGAGCTATGATCATGAAATGTCCAGTTTGCGGCAGGGCTGAATTGGTGCGCGACACCCGTGACGTACCTTACACATACAAGGGCGAATCAACGATCATTCCGTCTGCAACGGGTGATTTCTGTCCGGCGTGTGGCGAAGCCGTGTTTGAAAAGAGCGAATCCGATCGCATTAGTTCGTTGATGCTGGAGTTCAACAAGCAGGTAAACGCATCCATTGTTGATCCGGCCTTCATCACGCATGTGCGCAAGAAGCTTGCTCTCGACCAGCGAGAAGCTGTCGAGATTTTCGGCGGTGGCGTCAATGCTTTTTCACGGTACGAGAACGGCAAAACCAAGCCGCCACTTGCCCTGGTGAAACTGCTCAAGGTGCTTGACCGTCACCCGGAACTTCTAGCAGAAGTCAAATCGGCTTAACGGGGTCGTCTCAGAAAACGGAAAATAAAGCACGCTAAGCTTCCCAGATCATCCGTAGAGGTCGGAACTTGCAGTCTGGCCGCTGCCGAGTGGCCAGAGTATCCCATTTCAGACAGGTGATTTCGTGCAGAAAGTTACGGTTTGGATTAGCTCCACCAGGGTGAAACCGTAAATTTCTGTTCAAATGCCCCCGCCGCTGGTCCATCATGGCCGTCAGGCGGCCTCTGCCACCGGCAGGAGCGATCCCAGCCGGTATTTCCGCCGGGAGCGCCGGTCCGGGTTGGTTTTTTCCCGGACGCGGCGGTTGAATAGCCTCTCCGCCGCGGCCAGGGAGTCGCACTCCCAGGCCTGGCGGTGCCAGACCCGGCCCCCGGC
>VGOH01000275.1 GCA_016875955.1 Chloroflexota bacterium | reverse complement strand
TTTACGAGGTACAATCAAAAGGTGTGGAAATAGTTAGCGGCAGCGGGTATCCTTCCTAATAAGAAGAAATCAAATTAGAGAAGGAGGAACTCACCACCGCTATGGGAAAGCAAACCACAAATGGGAGCCAGCCGTCAATCATCGTCTGGGACAACCTGGAAGAATGGGTACGCAAGAAGGTGCAGGAATTCATTCAGTCTCTCCTTGAGGAGGAAGTTACGGAGCTATTGGGACGCCAGAAGTCGGAACGGCGTCAAGCCGTAGATAGCCCGCCTATCTATCGGAACGGCCATGGCAAAGCGCGACACCTGACCCTGGGCTGCGGGACAGTCACTGTTTACCGTCCCAGGGTGCGTGGACTGGAGCAACGGTTTGAGAGCCGGGTGCTACCTCTTTTTGCCAGGAGGACTAAAGGGATAAGTGAGCTCATCCCTCAACTCTATCTTCACGGTCTAGCTCTGGGGGATTTTGACCTGGCACTGAGGGGGCTCCTGGGCGAGGAGGCGCCGGTCTCAGCCAGCACGGTGGCCCGTCTCAAAGAAGGTTGGCAGGCCGAGTGGGAAGGGTGGAAGAAACGCCCGCTGGATGGGCTGGAAGTGCTCTTTATGTGGGTGGATGGTGTCTATGTCAAGGCGGGTCTGGAAAAGGAGAAGGCTGCCCTCCTGGTCATCGTAGGCGGACTGCTGGATGGACGGAAGGTGATTCTGGCCGTGGAGCCCGGATATCGGGAATCGACCGAGAGCTGGTCAGGGGTGCTGCGCGACCTCAAGGGACGCGGCCTGAACTGTCCGCGCCTCGTCATCGGAGATGGCAATCTGGGCATCTGGGGCGCCCTGGCCAATGTCTATCCTGATGCCTCGGAGCAACGCTGCTGGAACCATAAAATCGTCAACGTGCTAGACAAGATACCCAAGAAGGCGCAGCCGCAGGCTAAGCGGCGACTGCAGGACATCGCCTATGCCGAAAGCCGGCCGAGGGCCGAGGAGAAACGAGACCTATTCCTGAAGTGGTGCCGTGAAGAAGGCTATCGGGCAGCCGGAGACACGCTGGTCCGCGATTGGGAGAGGATGGTCACCTTCTACCGATTTCCGAGGGAACACTGGAAGCACCTGCGGACGACCAACATAGTAGAATCGCCCTTTGCCGCGCTGAGGCTACGGACGGACGCCGCCAAGCGGTACCGGAAGGTGGGAAACGCCACCGCGGTAATCTGGAAAATGCTCATGCTGGCGGAACGAAGATTTCGGAGGCTGGATGCCCCCGGAAAATTGGTGGAAGTCTACCTGGGATTTGGTGCTGAAGAAACACGGGAAGGAACAGAAATCAAACGGGAGGAGGTACTTGCTGTTGCCTGACATTTACACACCTATTGACAAGACCTCTGTCAA
>VGOH01000274.1 GCA_016875955.1 Chloroflexota bacterium | reverse complement strand
TCAGCACCAGCCCCCCGCGGACACCGGTATAATTCAGGTGCATCATAAAATCCAGGACCACATTGGTCCCATTATGTTTCATCACCGCCAGCGAGCGGATGTTGCAGAGGGAAGCGCCCATGCATACCTCCAGGGCCACTTTTTCATTGATACACCACTCGGCGTGAACATCAGGATACTTGGAGACATATTCCAGCACTTCCGAGGCCGGAGTCCCCGGGTAGCCAGCCACCACCTTCACCCCCGCCTCAACGGCCCCCCGCCCCATCGCCTCGTTGCCCATCAGGTATTCTTGCTCCGCCATGAGCACCTCCACTGATTAAATAAGCACCAGCCGCAAAGTCCTCTACTCTTTCCGGGGTATGACCACCGCCTCGCCCTCCAGCACCACCGTTCCGTCCTGATTGCGACAGGTGGTCCTCAGGTGAACGCGATTTTTCTCCGGTATCTTCTCCACCACCTCCACCTCCGCCTCAATGAAATCGCCGAACTTCACCGGCGCCTTGAATCTTAAGGTCTGGGACACGTAGATGTTGCCCGGACCGGGTAGCTTGATGCCGAGCACCGCCGATATCAGGCTGGCGGTGAGCATACCGTGGGCGATTCGTTCTCCGAAAATCGACTTCTCTGCGTAGAACTTGTCCATATGTATCGGGTTTATATCCCCGGTCAGCTCGGCAAAGCGTATCACATCCCGCTCCGTAATCTGCTTGCGGATACTGGCCTTATCCCCGATATTCATCTGGTCTAGCGTTTTCCCCTGCCACATAATGTCCCCGATTACCGGAAGAGTGCCGCTGAGATAACCATGCGCTGCACTTCCGAGGTCCCCTCGTAAATCTCGGTCAGTTTGGCATCGCGGAAGTAACGCTGCATCGGCGAGTCCATCATGTAGCCATAACCGCCGAACACCTGAATTCCCAACGTGGTTGCCCGCATGGCCAGCTCCGTGGCGTACAGCTTGGCCATGGCCGCCTGTGTCCGGAACGGCTGCCCGTTATCCGCCAGCCAGGCTGCCTGATAGGTAAGCAATCTGGCCGCTTCCAGTTCCGTATATATATCAGCCAGCCGCCAGCCGATTGCCTGATAGGAAGCAATAGGTGCGCCGAACTGTTTCCGGCCCTTGGCATACTCGGTGGCCTTCTCCAGAATGACCCGTGTTATGCCGTTAGCCTGGGCGGCGATGCCTATCCGGCCGTGGTCGATAAGCTCCAGGAAAATGCGCATACCCCTCCCCTCATCACCAAGTCGATTTGCCGCCGGCACGCGGCAGTCCTCAAAAACCTGGTCAGCGTTGGTGGCGGCGCGCATGCCCAGCTTATCGTACTTCTTGCCCTTGCTGTACCCCGGCGTTCCCGCTTCCACCAGAAATGCGGTCATGCCCCGGGC
>VGOH01000273.1 GCA_016875955.1 Chloroflexota bacterium | reverse complement strand
GACCAGCTCATAGCCCGCCGCCGCCAGCTCCCGTGCCAGCGACTCCGCCTCGGCCTGGTTCAGCTTGCAGCCCAGTGTGTCAAAAGCAACTCTGGTGCCTCTCATCCTGCCGTCCTCCGGTTTAATTATAACGGCGTCGCTCCGGAACGGTCAAAGCCTGAGAGTTCTGTTTGCCTTCGGCTGGCAGATGACACCTTACCCCAGCCCCCTCTCCAATTCTTTCCCCATCTCAAACATGATTAAAATAGAGCGCCAAAGACAAACCTGTTTGAGAGGGGGAGCAAGGGGGTGAATAAAAAACAACCAGATGCAAATAGTACCGACGGGAAACTGGCTTGCAAATGACCGGCAATTATGGTAAAAAAATAGTTGAATCATACAGATAGTTAGGGAGTGATTCCTGTGGATAATGGCAAAGACCGGGTTGTGGTTACGGGGATTGGTACCCTCAGCCCCCTCGGCCTGGACACCAGAACCACCTGGGAAGGACTGGTCGCCGGTAAGTCAGGTATAGATTACATTACTTTGTTTGACCCCTCAAATATGGAGGCTAAATTTGCCGGCGAGGTGAAGGGATTTGAGCCCACCAACTATGTTGAACGCAAAGAAGCCCGCCGCATGGACCGTTTTGCCCAGCTGGCGGTTGCTGCCAGCCGTGAGGCGGTGGCGTCAGCAAGACTGGAAATCAACCATACCAATGTTGATGACATCGGAGTCATCATTGGCAGCGGCATTGGCGGGCTGACCACACTATTTGAGCAGGCCAAAATCCTCGTGGAAAAAGGGCCGGACCGCGTCAGCCCGTTCCTGGCCCCGATGATGATTGCCGATATCGCCGCTGCCCAGATATCCATCGCCCTCGGCATCAAGGGGCCGAATTTCTGCACCACGTCGGCCTGCTCCAGCGGTTCGGATGCCATTGGCGCCGCCTGTGAACTCATCAGACACGGCGATGCCCAGGTCATGCTGGCCGGCGGTACCGAGTCCATCATCAACCCGCTGGGCATCACCGCCTTCACCGCCCTGAAGGCCGTTTCCACCCGAAATGACGCCCCCCAGAAAGCCTCCCGACCTTTTGATGCTGAGCGCGACGGGTTTGTCATCAGCGAGGGTGCCTGCGTGCTTATTCTGGAGAAGCTGGAGCACGCCCGGAAAAGGGACGCCCCCGTGCTGGCGGAAATCGCAGCTTACGGGGCCACGGCCGATTCTTTTCACGTTACCCAGCCGCTGGAAAGCGGCGAAGGCGCCGCCAAAGCCATGCGCATCGCGCTGAAGAAGGCGGGTCTAGCCCCGACGGACATTGATTACATCAACGCCCACGGCACCTCCACCAAGCTGAACGACGTCACCGAGACCAGAGCGATTAAAGCCGTCTTCGGTGACTACGCTT
>VGOH01000272.1 GCA_016875955.1 Chloroflexota bacterium | reverse complement strand
CTGATAGGCCAGGAGCACGTTGTCTGCCAGGGTGACATTAATATGAGCGGCGGCGGCTATGGCGCCGAGAATATCCCCGTCCTGGTTACTACCGCAGGGAAAATCAGATTGGTCGGCGCCCAAGTCAGCGCCGTGGTCTACGCCCCGGTGGGCAGCGCTGAGGTAGTAAACGTGGGGCAGCTTTACGGTGCCGTCGGCGGCAATTCCGTCACCATCAGTAACAGCGTCCTTTTATACTCACAATCGCTCCATGGCCGGACGGACCTGCCCGGCAGCGAGCTCTACCCCCTGACCTACACCTATGATTAAACACCACCCGCAACTTTTACCAATCCCTCCCAAAATTCCCTGATTGTCCGCGGAATATGCTATACTAATACCCGAAAAAGCCAGCCAGCATTCATTCCTGCTTTAATTTTATCCGGGGGGAGCAGCCATGAAAGGGGCCTTCTACCAGGGGAATAAAAAATTCAGCGTCGGCGATTCACCGCCCCGGCCGCCAAAAGCGGGCGAGGTCAGACTGGACATCGCCTATGGCGGCGTCTGCGGGACGGACGTCCACATCTACATGGGCCATATGGACCACCGCGTCAAAATCCCGCAGGTTATCGGCCACGAGATGTCGGGGACGGTGGCCGAGGTCGGCAAAAATGTCACCGACTTCAAGGTCGGCGATAAGGCCATTGTCCGGCCGCTGATAGCCTGCGGAAGCTGTCCCGCCTGCCGGGCGGGACACTACAACGTATGCCACCATATCAATGTGCTGGGCGTGGATACGCCGGGGTGTTTTCAGGGCAGCTGGACGGTGCCGGCGGCAATACTGCACCACCTGCCAGATGATATTGACCTCAAGCTGGCGGCAGTGATTGAGCCGACGGCGGTGGCGGCACACGCCATCCGCGCCGGGGAAGTTACTGCAAAAGATTCCGTGGTGGTCATCGGCGCCGGGCCCATCGGCATGCTGGTGGCGCTGGAGGCCAAACTCAAGGGAGCCCGCGTCATCGTCTCTGAAATCAACCCCTTCCGCAGCCTGCTGGTCAAGGAATTCGGGCTGGAAGCGGTCAATCCGCAGAAGGCTGACCTGCCCGCCTATGTCGCGGATAAAACGGGCGGGGCCGGGGCTGATATTGTCTTTGAGGTGACCGGCCTGGCACCCGGGGCGGCCATGATGACCAGGCTGGCCAGAACCAGGGGGCGCATTGTCATCGTCGGCATCTTTGCCGAGCCGGCACCAGTTGACCTGGGCCGGGCCTTTTTACGTGAACTCAGATTCCGCGGGGTCAGGCTGTATGAGCCGCAAGATTTTGAAACGGCAATCCCGATGGTCGCCTCCCGGGCGGTCCCGTTCGACCGCCTGATATCCGATGTCCGGCCATTGGAAAGGATACAGGAG
>VGOH01000271.1 GCA_016875955.1 Chloroflexota bacterium | reverse complement strand
CGGCCTGGTCGGCCAGATTGAAGGTCAGCTTGTTAAAGATGGGCGTGTCTGGCGGCAAGGCTCTTTGCACCTCCGGCGCCGGCCCGCCCGCCTGGGCCACGTCTTCCACCGTGACGATCAGGGGCACGCCACACCAATGGGCCACACCGATGAGCCAACACACTCGTTCCAGAAACATACGACTCTGCGTGGCGGCGAGCTTGGCCGTGAAGTTGCTTTGCACGTCAATGACGATGAAGATTGAATCGTCAACGTCAATGAGTTGATGGTTGGTCATCGGCTAAATTCCAGGGATCGTCATGCTGGCCACTCGCTGGTTGGCGCCGCCATCGCCGGGCGCTCAGGCCACCCCATACCAGTTGCCGCTGCGGAAATCGCTCTGGAAAATCTCTTTGGATTCGGCATCGGCAATGGCCTCACCAGCTTTGGCCGCCATATCGAAATATTTCTTGGCCTTGGCGATATCCCCCTGCAGGGCATAGGCTCTGGCCAGGGCCTCATGCGCATAGGCCAGGTCAAAATCCGCCATTTCGGCCGCATGGGCTTTGGTCAATTCCTTACAGCGTGAGGCATGCTTCATGGCTAGCGCCGGCTCCTCCAGCACGGTGTAGACGTGAGCGAGTAGCCATTGCCCGCGTTGCGCATGTACGGCCGTTCCAGCGTGCAGCCAATGATAGAGGGAGGCATGGGCAGCCAGGACCATCTCTTCGTCTTCCGCCGGAGTGCGCTCCGGCTGGCCCAGCAGTTGCCATACCCGGCCATTAAGGCTCTGGGCAAACTCCTTATGTGCTTCTGCCAGCGTATACCTTTTCTGTTCGCTCACCTTGTCCTCCTGAGTAGAATTCTACCATCGCGGTAGGACGGCCGGCTAGATTATCCGACAACCTAACCAATCATCTCTTGGCCGACGATGACCTGGTAGTGTGTTACCTCAGGCTCCAATTCCATAAGGTATTTCTCATCGTCAGGATAATACCTGGCCTTTTCGATATCAGGTCCGGCGAACCTGGCAATGGCCTCGAACGATTCCCAGAAGGAGATGAGCAGGAAGTGAGCTCTCCCCTTTTCGCTGCGCCGCAGGATTACGACCCCCAGGTTGCCGGGAGTGGACTTCAATCCGGGAAGCCCTGTTTCATTGATGTAGTTTTGATACTCATCAGCCAGAGCTTCCGGCACCATGCCATGCCACATTCTGGCAATCATCAATCAATCTCCACAGCGGTGTCCAGCAACTCCCGTGCCGTGACAATGAGTTCATCAACCGTCTCGGGCGTAAAAGAGGCTTCATTATCAGCCGGACAAACCCAGGCATAGACGTTAGGAACGCGAATGGAGATGCCGTCATCCTTGTATTCAAAGGTGATGGGACGCCACTCTTTGGGAAGGCGATGTTCCCCA
>VGOH01000270.1 GCA_016875955.1 Chloroflexota bacterium | reverse complement strand
GAAATACGGCAGAAGCTGGAGGAGATTTATCCATGAGAGAAACCGGCCACCTTGTCCACGAATATCTCCGCTCCAGCAAGCGCTTCCCGCACATATGGTGTGCCGGCTGCGGCATCGGCATCTTCATGCAGGCACTTATCCGGGTGATTGACCAGAAAGGTTACCGCAAAGATGACATCGTCCTCATCTCCGGCATCGGCTGCTCCGGCCGACTTCCCGTCTATGTCGACTTCAACACCCTGCATACCACGCACGGGAGGGCGCTCACCTTTGCCACCGGCATAAAGCTGGTCAATCCCCGCCTCAAGGTTATCACCGTGATGGGCGATGGTGACGCCGTTGCCATCGGCGGGAACCACTTTATCCATGCCGCCCGGCGCAACATTGAGATAGCCAGCTTCATCCTGAACAATAATGTCTACGGCATGACCGGAGGGCAGTCCTCCCCGACCACGCCCTACGGCGCCACCACCGCCTCCGCGCCCTACGGCAACCTGGAGCCGGGCTTTGATATCTGCCGGCTGGCCGAGGCGTCTGGAGCGACCTTTGTCGCCCGCGCCACCGTCTACCACACGCGCCTCCTTGAGCAGCTTATCGGCCGGGCACTGGAAAAGAAAGGGTTCGCCATGCTGGAGGTTATCTCCCAGTGCACCACTCACGCCGGCCATTTCTTAAACCTCAAGTCGCCGGTGGAGATGATGAAATGGCAGAAGGATAATGCCATTCCGGTAGAAAAAGCGAAAGAGAAAAGTGACGCCGAACTGGAGGGAAAGATAGTCACCGGCGTTCTGGTGGATAGAGAAAGGCCAAACTACCATGAGCAATACTACCGTCTCGTCAGCGAAAAAGCCAAGGTATGAAATCCGGATAGCCGGCGCTGGCGGCCAGGGGATTATTCTGGCCGGCATTATGCTGGCCGAGGCGGGGATAATCCAGGACCTTTACGTAGCGCAGAGCCAGAGCTATGGCCCGGAGACAAGGGGCGGCAACTCAATTTCCGAGGTGATTTTCAGTCAGGCTGAGATTGATTTCCCCCAGTGCACGGAACTGGATGTGCTGATTGCGCTCACCCAGATAGCCTGCGACCGCAACCTGTCGGACATGAAAGAGGACGGACTGGTTATCGTTGATTCTGAAGCCGTGCAGCGCGTGCTCTGGGAGAAGACGATACCCATCCCCCTGGCAGAAATCGCCCGGCAGGTCGGTGAGGAGCGCGCTATCAATGTGGCGGCGCTCGGCTCCCTGGTCCCCTTCTGTCCGCTTATCAGCCGCCAGGCCGTGACCGAAGCCATTGCCAATCGGCTGCCCCCGAAGAAACTGGAGGCCAATATACAGGCGTTTGATAAGGCACTGAATTTTGCCCGCCGCTGGCAGGGCCGTCTGAAACGTGCCGGGACAAAAGAAGAGTATGAGATCTGAGGGCAATAT
>VGOH01000269.1 GCA_016875955.1 Chloroflexota bacterium | reverse complement strand
GATGAAGCTGGGGGGCGGGGTGATTTCCACAATGGTGGCGCCAGCCTGCCTCAGCCGCGCCGCTATCCTGTCAGTGTGCTGCCGCATCTCCTCGTCAGCATTATCATAAAAAAAGCGGCGCACCAGTCCCAGCCGGGGTGGCGACGGCTTTTGCAGAGCGCTCCGGCAATCGGGAACCGGCTCATTCAGCGAGAAAGGGTCTCTGGCATCGTGGCCAGCAATGGTCTGGAAAACAAGGGCAATATCAGTTACCGTGTGCGACAGTATGCCGACGTGGTCAAGGAGCGGGCTCACCGGCGCCACGCCGTAGACGCTTATGCGGCCATACTGTGGCTTGAAGCCAACGATGCCGTTATAGGCGGCGGGTCGCAGTACCGAGCCGAGGGTCTGGCTGCCCAGGGCGGCAGGGCACATACCGGCGGCAACACCAGCACCGGAGCCGCTGCTTGAACCGCCCGGCGTATGCTCGGTGTTCCAGGCGTTGCCGGTAGGCGCCGGGTCCCTGAAAGCGAATTCAGTGGTATGCGTTTTGCCCAGGATGATGGCTCCGGCTTCTTTGAGGCGGGCCACGGAGGTGGCGTCGTAATCGGGGATAAAGCCAGCCCAGGCTCTGGAACCGGCCTCGGTCGGCAGCCCGGCGGTATAGAAGATATCCTTGATGCCCAGCGGTATGCCGTGAAGCGCACTGCGTCGTCGGCCCTGCGCCAGCTCCTGCTCAAGCTGCTTTGCCGCGGACCGGGCCCCGGCACGGTCGACCAGTGCCCACGCCTTTATTTTGTCGTCAAACTTGTCAATCCTTTCTAGGCAGGATTGAACCAGCTGCGATGGCGTCAGCTTGCCGGCAGCGATTGCGGAAACTGACTCGGCGATGGAAAATAAATATGGTGGTTTAGGTGATGGCATGATAGACTCCTTTCATTACCATAATCATGTTTGAACTGCCGCGTTTGCTCTAAATGATGAGCGCTTTCATGGCGTTTTTTTACTTGCCCGCTTTTTGGCTTTTTCTTTGACTTCCAGCGGTATGGAAAAGAGGAAAGTGCTGCCCCTGCCCTTTTTGCTCTGCACCCATATCCGCCCGCCGTGCAGTTCCACAAGTTTTTTGGCGAGACTTAAGCCCAGCCCCAGTCCGCTGAGGCGGGCCCTTTCTTTTGCCAGCTGCTGATAGGGCTCAAAGAGCCTTTCCTGCTCTTCCTGGCTTATGCCGGGGCCGGTATCCTGCACTTCAACCACCAGGTTAGCCTCGTCAGTGCGGGCTCTAACGGTGACGCTGCCTCCCGCCGGGGTGAATTTAAAGGCGTTATTCAGCAGGTTAAGTACGACCTGACGCAGGCGGTCTTCATCGGCCTGGATGACAGGCAGGGAAGTTGGCAGCTCGGCATTCAATGAAAGGCGGTTCTTCTGGGCCAGCGGTTTAACGCTGTCCACAATGCTGTGGAGCAATCGGCCGGAATCAA
>VGOH01000268.1 GCA_016875955.1 Chloroflexota bacterium | reverse complement strand
CGTTTATCAACCCCTGCCAGTGCTCTTCCGCCGATAAGCCCAGGGGTGTTATGGCACCCAGTCCGGTGATGACAACCCGGTGCAAGTTAAGCGTGCGGCGCATCAATTCTCCTTGGCCTCGGGGTTTAGCAATGTCAGCGATAGACCGCCGTCTATCACAATCGTCTGCCCCCGTATCATGTCTGACTGCTGGCTGCAGAGAAAGGCGACCAGGTTGGCGATGTCCTCCGGCCTGACCATCCTGCCCGCGGGTGTGGTCTGCCACGCTGACTTCGGCAGGTTCGGGTCGGCAGTATACAGTTTCAGGGCTTCCGATGCCACAGCGCCAGGGGCGACGCTATTGACACAGATGCCCCGGGGCGCCAGCTCAACGGCCAGATAACGGGTCAGCGCCTCCACAGCCGCTTTGGACACGCCAACCGCGGTGTAGGCGGGCAGCACCAGGCGCGAACCGAGACTGGAGATGCTCACCATTTTGCCGCCATTTTTCATTAACCCGGCGGCTCGCCGGGCGCATAATAAAAAGGCGCGCGCATTGATATCCATGGTCCAGTCCCAGCCGCGGTCGTCCAGTTCCAGGGCAGACCGGGCTACCCCGGAGGCGGCATTGTTCACCAGTATGTCCAGGCGGCCAAACTCCGCTTCTATCTCATCAAACATGCTCTCTATCTGCTCCGGCTCACCGACGTTGGCTTTGATGATGTGGGCTTTGACGCCCCTGGCCAGCACTTCCTGGGCCGTGCTTTCGGCGGTGCTCTTCTTGCGGAAATAATTGATGATGACATCGGCGCCTTCCTCGGCCAGCCTCAGTGTGATGGCGCGCCCGATTCCCCGGGAACCGCCCGTAATTAAGGCTACTTTGCCGCGAAGTGCTTTGCCATTGCCCATGGTGGTACTTATTTCCCTTTTTCGCCTATTTTGCGCTCTATATAGGCGATAAAGTCTTTCATGTTCTTGATTTTCTGCAGTTCTTCGTCCTGTATCTCAATGTCGTAGGCATCTTCCAGCGCCACCAGTATCTGGACGATATCAAGGGAGTCGGCATCCAGGTCTTCAAATGAGGCCTCGGGTGAGAAGGCAGTCTCCGGCTTGCGGGTAACTCTGGTCACAATCTTTTTCAGTGTTTCCTCGACTGACATGTAGGTCTCCTTTATCTCATTGTGTTTCGGAACTGGAAATTTCCTTGAGGCCAGCTTCTTTCAGTTTCTGGCGGGCTGCGGCCAGCTCTGTCTTCAAGGTGCCGACCAGGTCCCGCTCCACGGCCAGCTTGGCCTGTTCAATGGTCTTGGCGATTTCCTCATGGCGGCTGCGCCCGTGAGAAACACAGGCCACGCCGTTGACCGCCCAGAGCGGACCGCCACCGCTGACATCGGCGGCATTGGTGGCCCGCAGCAGGTCTTTCGTGATGGCTTTTATCTCTTTTTGGGCCAGCTTGCCCTGGACTTTTTCCTCAAGCCAGTCGG
>VGOH01000267.1 GCA_016875955.1 Chloroflexota bacterium | reverse complement strand
ACGAACTGCCGGCGAAGTGAGATGCTCCCCAAAAACTGGACAATAGGTATAGGTGGATTTTGAGGCCTGCCATATCTCAAAAGGAGGTATGGTATGCTATCGGGTATGCGCAAGACCTACGACGCCGCCTTCAAGGCCAAAGTCGCCCTGGAAGCCGTCAAAGGAGAGAAGACGATCACGCAGATCGCCTCGGACTTCGGCGTCCACCCCAACCAGATCCGTCAATGGCGGGATCATCTGCTGGCCGTCCTGCCGGAACTTTTTTCCCATCGCCGGCCGCAGGAGGAAAAGTCCCGCGATGATCTGGAGGCCGAGCTCTACCGGCAGATCGGCCAGCTCAAGGTCGAGCTGGAGTGGCTTAAAAAAAAATCTCAAAAGCTCCTCCCGAGCTGAAGCGGGCCGAAGTCGAGCCTGAACATCCGATGATTCCGGTTTCCCGACAATGCGACCTTCTGGATTTATCGCGTTCATCCTTCTACTACCTGCCGACGGGGGAAGACGAAGACAACTTGATGCTCATGCGGCTGATCGACGAACAGTTCACGAAAACGCCCTATTATGGGGTCCGCCGGATGACGGCCTGGCTTCAAAGACAGGGGCAGCGGGTCAACCGGAAGCGAATCCAACGGCTGATGAGGCTCATGGGGCTGATGGCGATTTATCCCAAGCCGCGGCTGTCGGTGGGCGGGCCGGACCATAAAATCTTCCCTTATTTATTGAAAGGGCTTAAAGTTAGCCGGCCTGATCAAGTTTGGACGGCTGACATAACGTACATCCGTCTGGTCCATGGCTTCGTTTATCTGGTCGTGGTCATGGACTGGAACAGCCGTTACGTTCTGTCCTGGGAACTTCAGACAACGCTGGACAAGAGATTTTGCCTGGAGGCGCTCGAGCGTGCGCTCCAAACCTCCCGCCCGGAGATATTCAACACGGACCAGGGGGCGCAGTTCACGAGCCCGGCCTTCGTGGAAGTTTTGGAGAAAAACGGCATCCGGGTCAGCATGGACGGCCGGGGCCGGGTGTACGACAACATTTTTGTCGAACGCTTCTGGCGATCGGTCAAGTACGAGGAAGTTTATCTTCACGAATACCAGACGGTCGCGGAGGCCAAAGCCCATCTGGCCGCCTATTTTCGGTTTTACAATGAGGAGAGACCGCACGCAGCGCTGGGGTACCGGACGCCGCAGGAAGTTTATTTCGGGACGCGGGCAACGCTGGCGCCGGCCTCGGAGGCCGTGGTTTGACATGGACCGCGTCGAGATCGCTCGTCCTAGGGCTTCTGCTGAAGCCGATTTTTCGGGAAGGCATCGAAAAATGGTTATTGGGCATGAGAACGGATAAAATGGTCACGAATGGCGGGCCGCAAATCCACCTTCAGAAGGCCCCCTTATTGTCCAAAGATTGGGGTGCACCTCAGACCGCTACTACGCTGCACTTCTTAGCGGCAGGTGAGCTTGGTCGTTGGATGCAGGCAAAGA
>VGOH01000266.1 GCA_016875955.1 Chloroflexota bacterium | reverse complement strand
TACGCCAGCGCAACGGCAGCAGCTTTATGGGAAAGGGCTTATTTTACTTGATGCTGCCAAACCTTATCTGATAGCGGCGCTCTATCGCGGCTGGCGGCGGCCAGTTCTGGTGGCGACCGCCCGGCCAGAGCACGCCAAAAAACTGGCCGAGCAGCTCTCCACCTGGAGCGGCACTGTGGTCAGCGCCTTCCCGGAACCGGACGCTTTGCCCTATGAGCAGGTCGCTTCCGGCCCATCCACTGAGCTGGACCGGCTGCGGGTGCTTTCGGCGCTGGCCAGTTGCGGGACGGATGAAAAACCAGCTAAGCCGCCCCTCGTTGTGGCCTCAGCGCCGGCGCTGATGACGAAAATGCCGTCATTCACTGACTTTGCCGCCGCCTGCGTGGTGATACGGTCGGGAATGGAGGTTGAACCATATCAGCTTTTGCGCCGCTGGGAGGCCATCGGCTATCAGATGGAGGGCGTGGTCGAGATACCCGGCACGGTGAGCCATCGCGGCGGCATCATTGATGTTTACCCGCCCACCAGCGAGCTACCGGCCAGGCTTGAGTTCTTCGGCAATACCGTGGAGAGCATCCGGCTTTTCCACCCGGAAAGCCAGCGCTCTCTGGAGAAGCTTGAGTCGGTACTGGTGGCGCCGGCCACGGAACTGCTGGCGTTTCAGGGTGAGAAGTCAGATGTGGAAAGCATCATTCTTGGCCTGGACCTGAACAACCTGTCATCGGAGATGCGCGAGCAGTATGAGCCGGAAATAGCCATGCTGCGGGAGGGACAGCGGCCACAGAACCGCCAGTTCTACGCTTCATTGTTCAACCGGGATAGCCTTCTTGACTACCTGCCCGGGGATGCGGTTTTACTGCTTGATGAGCCGCAGAGTATAGAGCAGGCGATGGGGGAATTTCACGACGAGGCTGAGCAGATGCGGGTGGAGATGCTGGGGAGGGGGGAACTGCCCCGCAATTTTCCCCGCGCTTATTTCACCTGGGAGGAGCTGGTGGGGAAAATTGACCGGTGCGAAAACCTTGTCCTCAATGCCTGGGGCGCTGAAGAGGACTCGTTGCGTTTCAATTTCGCTCCGGCGCCGAACTACGCCGGCCAATTGCCGGCTTTTTGTAAAAGGGTGAAACAGCTTTTGGAGAAGAAACAGAGAATAATAATCGTCAGCCAGCAGGCGAGTCGGCTTTCCGAACTGCTGGCCGACGAGGGCATAATCGCGGTACCGATAACTGAAATCGGGGAGGTGCCGCCGCCGGGCACGCTGACGCTGGTTCAGGGCTCGCTGGCCGAGGGCTGGGTGTTGGACGGCGAGACCTACCTGTTCACCGATGCCGAGATTTTTGGCTTTGTCAAGCAGCGGCGGCAGGTGAAGAAATATCCGGTGCCGCGGCAGAAGCTCTTCGTTGATATCACGCCGGGCGACTACGTGGTGCATGTGGAGCATGGCATCGGCAAGTTCACCGAAGTCAGAACGCTGCGCCGCGACGG
>VGOH01000265.1 GCA_016875955.1 Chloroflexota bacterium | reverse complement strand
GAAATGGGACACTCTTGGGACCGAAGAGTTTAGGGGAGTCAGATGGCGGTGGCAAGCTCCCTCAGGCCATGGTTGTAGCTCCTCCTAAGACTTATTGTCAGCTTCTGCACCTCCTTTCGGCGCTGTAGTATCTCCTCTCTTCTGCCATAAAGGACGTCCGCGGGCGTGACGTTGCCCAAGGCCTTGTGGTATCGGCGGTAATTATAGTAGTCCACGAAGGCGGCGATTGCCTTTTCCAGCTGGCTGGGAAGTTCGTAAGGTAGCTGGTTCACCTCACGCTTCACCGATTGCTGGTATCGCTCTACCTTGCCGTTGGTCTGGGGATGGAACGGGGCAGAGAGGATATGACCAATACCTACCAGCCTCAGGTAGTCCCGTAAGATCCTCGAAACGTAGCCGGCGCCATTATCTGAGAGCAGCCTGGTCCTATCCTTCAGAGGCACGTCAGTCATGCCAGTGGCGTCGACAGCGTCCTGGATTACCTCGACCAGGGAGTTTGCCGACATGTCTTTCTGCAGCTTCCAGGCGAGGATGAAGCGAGAATAGTCATCCATCACAGTCACCAGGTAATAGTAGCCCCAGCCAACTACCCTGAAGTAAGAGGCATCGGTGGCCCACATCTGATGGGGCCGTTTGGTCTTGATGCGGTACTCCTTGGCCGCCACGGGCTGCGTCTCCTGACGTTTCACCATTCCTTCCCTCTTCAGGATGCGAAACACTGTTGACTCTGAGACGGCAAAGTTTTCCTTGTCGGTGATCCAGGCCGAGAGCTGCCGACTACTGAGCTCAGGATGTTCCCGAGCTAGCCCTAATATCCTCCCCTCCTCCTGTGGCGTGATACGGTTCCATGGCCTCCTTCGCGGCGCTGCATTACCAGACTCCCGGCGCCACCGATAGTAGCTGCTCTTGGCTATTCCCAATGCCATCAGGGTCCGCCGTTTGGCCCGGGACTGAGGTTCCACCTTGGCGAGGATAATGGCTTTCTCCCGGGCGCTCATGAGCCGTCGCCGTGGTGGCCGAGTGGCGGAACCGCCGTTTTTTTGAGACGGTAGACATCGAGGGACAGATCAGCCACCAGTTGCTTGAGGTCGGCGTTCTCGCGTTTCAGCTCATCTATTTCCTGGCGCGTGGCATCCCTGACGGCATCCCGGGTAAGCCTCTCTTTGCCCGCCTCCATGAAGTCTTTGGTCCAGGCATAGTAGGCCCCCGGCTTGATACCTTCTCGACGGCAGAGTTCATTGACTGCCACCTCCCGGCGAAACCCCTCCAGCACGATTCGCACCTTTTCCTCGGGGGTATACTTGCGTCTGGTGGCTACTCTGACTTGCTGAATGAAGCCTCTGGTTTCCTGGGTCCTGGCTTCGGCAGCGTCAGCTTTGTTTTCTTGGGACATTTTTCTAGCTCCTTTCACTGATTAGCACCCTGCTGCTTCCAGGAGCTTGTGCCACCCCTATTCTACGGTTTTTGTGGCCCTATTTGTGTCCCATTATAGCTGACGGCCGACATTCCGAT
>VGOH01000264.1 GCA_016875955.1 Chloroflexota bacterium | reverse complement strand
TGCAGCTGGTTGAGGCCGCCAAGACCGTGCTCAGCCGTACCCTGCACCTCATGGGGATGACCGCACCGGAACGGATGTAAGTCGGTCGGCTACCCTTCTTTAGCCGCTGGCGGCTGCTTCGCCCTTCCGCCAGCGCAGCCAGAGCGCCGCTGCGGTAACCAGCACGGCAATGACAGCGGCATAAATTTCCACGTATAAGACGGTGAAAAGCCCCGCGCTGAGCAGGACCACGCTGTAGTTTAATAAGCCGTGCAGGCAGGCGGCCAGAAGGTAGAACTGCCAGCCCCAGCCTCTGGCCAGTCCCCACCCCGCCAGCGCACAGGAAGCGATATGAAAGCCGACGGCAAAGAACCTCTCCCAGAATCCAGCCAGAGCCATATAACCGCTGGCGGCCACCAAATCCCAGCCCCAGCCGGCGGCGAAAATACTGTTGTGCACCCAGATGGCCTCATAAACACCGAAGCCGAACCCGGACACCGCCCCAACCATCAGGCCAGCCTTCACGTCCAGTTTTCTCTCCTCGCCAAACCACCAGATAACCACGGGCACTAATTTGGCCCCTTCCTGGACCAGCCCGCTGAGGAGTATCTGCGGTATCCCGGCCAGCAGAATCCAGCTCATGATGACCCCCTGGCTCCAGAACTGGTTCAGCGCCCGCCCGACCAGAAATTGAAGTGGGATTTGGATAAAGCCAACCGAGACCAGAGTTATAAAGGCGCTGATGACGAGGACCACCCAGAGCCATGGTTTCTTAAAGAGCGGGGGCCAGTAGCCCACCAGCCAGAAAGCGCCAAATAAAACCGCCAGGCCGATGCCGACCAGGCTGGGTATGGCGAACCAGGACAGGATGAATCCAAGCATCTGCTCTGTCATATAGGTAACCCACCCCCTTTGTCCCCCTCCCTGCTAGGGAGGGGGAAGGATTATAGAAGAGGGGCTTCGCCCCTCTTGGGCTCCCCTTATAGGTTTGGTCGTCAATTGTCATTCGGTGGTTGAGGAATAATAACCGTGTGAACCTCATCTTTACGTTCATCACGATAACGATAACTCCGAATATCGTCTTCTTTCCAACAAGAGCAACCCTCGACAGGAGAAACATATATGCCATCTTTAGCAAAAGTAATCTTCAATCTTCCATAGGTAGCTATTAATCCTTCATTCGCAACGCTTAAATTTATTGGACTATTTTCACTTAGACCTTTATAAATTATTCCGTCTACAACGCTTCTAAAAGTCTCTATATTCTCTCGTGCCTTCTCTGGGTCAACACCTAAGTTCAGTAAAAGTTGGTATAGATTTTCCACGTTTCACCCCCTTGTCTCAAATCGCTGGCCGCCTCTTATGCCATTCTGTCGACTGCTCGTAGGCGTGGGCGATTTTCAAAATCGTTTCCTCGGCGAAAGGCTTGCCGATGAGCTGCAGGCCGATGGGCAGGCCGTCAGCGAAGCCCGCGGGAACGGAAATCGCCGGCAGCCCGGCGATATTTACCGGCAGAGTGCAGACATCGCTTAAG
>VGOH01000263.1 GCA_016875955.1 Chloroflexota bacterium | reverse complement strand
CCACGCTCAAGAAGTCCCACACCACCGAGGTACTTCTTGAGCGTGGCCTCATCCAGAGTTTCATCCCACAGTTTTCCCTGAGTCAGGTCAACCCTCAGCACTTTGCCCGTGGAACCTTTCATATTCTGTGCTCCTCCTTTTACCCTCCGTAAAAGCCGGGGGTTAGTTTTATGTTATCGCCTTGTTCAAGCGTGATATTCAGGTCGTCAAGCGCGGAGATAAAGCGGCCGTTGTGGACTACGGCGCAGTAGTCCATCAGGCTATTCTTGGGGTCGAAGGCCTTCTGGTTGAATTTGGGGTATTTCTGGGCCAGCTCCCGGAGCAAATCCATTATCGATGAACCAGCAGCGATTTTATGGTCGAAAATCAGCCTTTCCCAGCCTTCGTGGTCGAAGTCTTCCTTCAGCCACGACATTACCTCAACGCTGACCCTCACTTTTTTCCGCCCTTCAACTCTGGTCCTGACCGTGTTCAATTTCATACCTGTTATGGCTGCCTGTTCGGTTACTCCGTCAGAGACGTTATGCCGCGGTTATCCCCGGGCCAGCTTCAGATATTCGCGGCCCGATTTCACTATCATTGATACGGCGTTGTAGACGATGAATTTGAAGCCCTGCTCCTTGCGCAATTTCAGCGTGTCGGCATCATAGGCTATGGTGCCGGTTGGCTTGCCGGCGGCGTGAATCTGCTTGACCAGTTTATCAATCATTTTCTGTACTTCGGGGTGGTTCTGCTGACCGGTGTAACCCATGGCTGTGGACAGGTCGTTGGGACCGATGAAGACGAGGTCAATGCCGGGAACGGTAAGTATCTCTTTGAGGTTTTCCACCGCTTCCATAGTTTCTATCTGGACGATAACTAGGTTCTGACGGTTTGCTTCCTCAACGTACTCGGCCAGCGGCCCCCACATTCCCCAGCTGTTAGCCCTGACCCCGGCCAGCCCTCTCCGGCCCACCGGCCGGTATCTGACCGAGCGCACTACATTTTCCACATCCTCTTTGGTATTGAGCAGGGGCAGCTGCACGCCCAGCGCCCCCATATCAAGGAAGCGGAGGATGTTCTGCTGAATGTTCATGGCGACCCGCACCAGCGGCGTGGTATTGACCACGTCGGCGGCCCGTATCATCTGCTCGCAGGTCTCCAGCCCCATCGGCCCGTGCTCGGCATCAATGAGGGCAAAGTCAAAGCCGAGATGGCCGACTATTTCCACGATGGCCGGGGAGGGGATATTGACGAATACGCCATAGGCCGTTTCGCCGGCCAGAATTTTCTCTTTGGTCAGGTTCTTCCTCATGCTTTTGCCTCGCCTTTATTTTAAAATTTGCAACCGTCTGGTATGTTAGCACAGGCAAATTTTATTTGTCAAAAACAATATCGCCGGGTTCTGTTTGCCTTTGGTTGCCAGTTGACGCCTCACCCCTGCCCCCTCTCCAGGCTTTCTCCGTTATCTTTTGCTACCCTACCACCCTCGGGGGTAGGGAATCCTAACCCCTGTATCCCCTTCCCTTTATCAA
>VGOH01000262.1 GCA_016875955.1 Chloroflexota bacterium | reverse complement strand
CAATATCCCGACAGTACTCCCAGGACTCGTCGCCGCTCAACTGCACCCGGTCCAGGTAACAGCTCCTAGCAATCAGGTTTACCGTTGTCGCCTGGGAGTTGACGAATATGCCGACTACCTCCACCGAGCAGCCGCTCTGCCTTACCGCAGCCACTATCTGCCGGGCTTTTTCCAGGTTGACCCGCCGCGGGCTGGGGGCAAAGACCAGCCCAATGAAATCCGCTCCCGCTTCGGCGGCGGCCAGAGCCTGTTTTGCCTCGGTGATGCCGCAAATTTTTATTCTGGTCATTTCGCCAGTTCCCTTAGCTTGGCTTTTATGTCGGCGGCGGTGAGCAGTGCTTCCCCCACCAGTGCCGCATTGACGCCCAGTTTTTTTAAATTATCAATATCCTGCCGACTGCTGACGCCGCTCTCGCTGACCACGATTCTGTCCGCCGGTATCAGCCGGCGCAGCCGCGGCGTGGTGCTGAAATCAACTTTAAACGTATTCAGGTCGCGGTTATTGATGCCGATAATCCAGGCGCCGCTGCGCAGCGCTTTCTCGACCTCGCTTTCATTGTGGACTTCCACCAGGCAGCTTAAACCGAGCTCACGGCTCATTGCTAACAGCTCAGTGAGTTGCCCCGGCTCCAGTATGGCGGCGATGAGCAGCAGGGCATCGGCACCGAAAGCACGGGACTCGTGGACCTGATACGGGTCAAGAACAAAGTCCTTGCGCAGCAGCGGTATGTTAACCACATCCCTTATTTCGGCCAGGTGATTGATATGGCCGCCGAAATACCGGCTTTCCGTCAGCACCGAGATGGCGGTGGCGCCGTTATCGGCATAGGTCCGGGCCAGCGAGGCAGGGTCATAATTCTGGCGGAGCACACCTTTGGAAGGCGACGCCCTTTTCACCTCGGCGATGAGGCTGACGCCGTCGCTTTTCAGAGCGGCGGTGAAGTCAAGCGTTTCCGGCCTGCGGGCGATGCGCGCTTTCAGCTCGGCGGCGGGCACCTCTTTCTTGGTCCGCTTCAGTTCCTCTTTTTTATCGGCGACAATTTTGTCCAGCATCATATTTACTATCCCAGCTTTTGGCTCAGTTCAATAAGTCCCTCAAGCTTTTCACGGGCCTGGCCGCGGTCAATGGCGGTTTTGGCCAGCTGCATCCCTTCTTTCAGGTCAGAGGCAAGGTTGCCGGCATAAATGGCGGCGGCGGCATTCAGCACCACCACGTCGCGCGCCGGCCCCTTTTCACCGTTGAGGACACGGCGCAGGATGCCAGCGTTTTCTTCCGGCGTGCCCCCCTTGATTTCTGAGACGCTGGTTTTGGCAAGACCGAAAGCGGCGGGATTGAGTTCAGAGGGAGGCAGGACGTCCCGCTCGTTGACCTCCCAGAATACTGACGGCCCACTGATGGAGAGCTCGTCCATGCCGTCAAGGCCGTGGACCACGAGGGAGTGCTTGGTGCCCAGCCGGTGCAGCACGGCGGCGATTTTCTGGCCCAGCTCTTTACTGGCCACGCCGATCACCTGGTAC
>VGOH01000261.1 GCA_016875955.1 Chloroflexota bacterium | reverse complement strand
GATGGCCGGCTGGGACTTTTTGAATTTTACATAAACAAGGTTTTTTTCAACGGGGGTAATGGTGACATTGGCCTCGGCGTGACGGTATCTTATCCTGGCTCTGGCTGATATCGCCCCGGTCGGCGGTTCAATGGCTATCCAGTTCATCTCAGAGGCAACCAGCTCATCACTCAGGACTTTCTCTTTGCCGCCGACAATGACGGCGTTGCGTTCCGGCTCCAGGGCGGTTACATACAGCGGTTGGCTGGCAGCGATGCCCAACCCCCGGCGCTGACCGATGGTATAGTTCATGATTCCCCGGTGGCTGCCCAGCCGGTTGCCGCGCTCGTCAAGTATGAGTCCCGGGCGGAACGCCTGCGGGATAAAATCTTTAAGGAATTCCGCGTAATTGTTGTCCGGGATGAAGCAGATGTCCTGGCTTTCCGGTCGGCTGCTTATCGGGAGATTCTTCTCTCTGGCGATGGCCCTCACCTCTTCTTTGGTGAAGCTGCCGACCGGGAACAAAGCATGTTCTAACTGCTCCTGAGTCAAGGCATACAGGAAGTAGGACTGGTCCTTTTTCGTATCCAGGCCTTTCTTGAGCAGGATTCTGCCGGTTATCTCGTTGCTTTCTATTCTGGCGTGATGGCCGGTGGCGAGATAGCCGGCGCCGAGCGACCTGGCCTGGCCAAAAAGGGCGTCAAATTTGATGTAGCGGTTGCACCATACGCAGGGGTTTGGCGTTCTGCCCATGCCGTATTCCTCACAGAAAGGGGCAATGACTTTATCGTAAAAAATAGCCTTCAGGTCCACAGTATAATGGCGGATACCGATTTTATCGGCGACGTGTCTGGCGGCGGCAACGGAACCGGACAAATCCGCTTCACTTTCAGGACGTACCAGCATGGTAACGCCGATGATGTCAAAGCCTTTTTCTTTGAGCAGGGCGGCGGCCACGGAGGAGTCAACCCCGCCGCTCATGGCCACAGCTATATTTGCCATCTTTCCTTACCTGGCGAAGAGATTATCCAGCCTTGTAATTGTAGCAGCGAATCGTCTGGAGACTTGGGTTAGCTCATTTTCCGCTTATAGCGCCGCGCGATGTCAATGGCAATGCCCACGACTTCAACCGCGGTGTCGCCAACGGCGACGGAAAGCGGCTCCTTGCCCCAGCCTTCGCCTTCGTAAGAGAGCTTTGGCACGCCGCCGGAACTGTCCACCAGTTGCTTAATCTTCCAGGGCATGGAGCTCCGGTCCCTGGCCATCACCTCCGCTGGCTCATGGGTGCGGTCTATCCAGCCAAAGAGATAGCCTTTCTCCGCGCAGTACTGCTTCATAATCGCAATCACATCAGCATCGCACTTGAAATTTATGCCGGCGTTTATGGCGGGGTCATACTTTCTCATTTCAATTATCAGGCGGGCCATGTGGTCGGAGCCACCCCACGCCGGCAGGCCGGAGGCATGGGGCAGCCCTCGCACCACCGTTATCCGGCCGTCAATGGCGGCGACATCTTTGCCTGTCTTAGCTTTTGACAAAGCATAGACCAGGTTGACC
>VGOH01000260.1 GCA_016875955.1 Chloroflexota bacterium | reverse complement strand
CCGGATAGACCGCTTTGGCACAGAGGAAGGCGCCGCGCAGGTTGATGCCCAGTATCCAGTCCCACTCCTCGACGGTATATTCTTCGGGCATTTTGCGGATATTGACGCCGGCGTTGTTGACCAGTATATTCACCTGCCCGAACTTGTCCAGTACCCGTTTCACCCCGTTCTGGATGCTTGCTTCCTGCCCCACATCTACCTGCAGGCCCAGCACTTTTACCCCATATTTCTTTTTGATATCAGCCGCCGCCTCGGCGGTCTTCTTCTCATTGCGGGCAAAAATCACGATATCGCTCCCGGCCGATGCCAGGCCGTCGGCAATTCCCTTGCCAATGCCGCCGTTGCCACCGGTGACAATGGCCACCTTCCCCCGCAGGTCAAATAAGTTTTCCATTGATTATTGCCTCCCTGATTTTTCATTATTACCGATAATAAACATATTCTATACTATTTACAATGTTGTGTCTGTCTTCCAGTGAGAATATCATTTGCTAATTTTACAATTTTGGAGTATTTTTTATATGGCAGATTTAATAAGTAGTCTTTCTATAGCGGCTTCTGTCGATTGTTTCAACAGAAATAGTCCATTGGTGCGTAAAACTAGGCCGGCAGAGACGGGGAAAAACCGTAAAACTCTGGTTCTGGGTATTGGAAATCCCATTCTCAGAGATGACAGGGTAGGGCACTTTCTTATTCAGGCGCTGCGCAGTCGCATCTCAAACCCCGATATTACTTTTCAGGAAACCAGCTTGGCTGGTCTGAGCCTGGCTGAATCTCTGGCCGGTTTCAAATCAGCGGTTGTCATTGATGCTATCCAGAGCGGTGGCGTGCCCGGGGAAGTGTACTGCCTTGGGCCGGAAGATTTTCACCCGGGGAACGCATGTCAAAATAACTGGCACGGCGTCGGCCTTATACAGGCCCTGGAGCTTGGTCGGAACCTTGGCTGGCCGATGCCTCAGGACGTGACCATTGTCGCCATTGAAGCCGGGGATGTCAGCCACTTCGGCGATGACCTGACGCCGGAGGTTGAAAAAGCGATGCCGCTGGCATTGCAGACCGTTCTGGAATTGCTCAATAAAAAGGCAATTTAACATAAAAGTAATCAAGGAGGCTTTTCCTGTGGCAAACCTCTAGCAGCCTGGGCCCGGTCAGACAGATATAGCCTGAGAAACTGTGTAAGTTAAAAAGAAATTTTTTAAGGGAGTGGAGAAGATGGTCGCTAAACCAAAGGTAGCCATATGCTGGCTCGGCAGCTGCGGCGGCTGCGATGAAGCGGTCGTTGACCTGAACGAGGCTATCCTGCAGGTAACGGCGGCGGTTGACGTTATTTTCTGGCCGGTGGCCCTGGACTTCAAATACCACCACCTTGAGGCCATGAAAGACGGCGAAATTGCCCTCGCCATCGTCAACGGCCACATCCGGAATTCAGAGCAGGAGGAGGTGGCCAGAATGCTCAGGAAGAAGTCGCAGCTGGTGCTGGCCTTTGGTGCCTGCGCCTGCTTTGGCGGCACGCCGGGGATGGCCAACTTCCGCACCAAAGAGGACATTTTCCACTGGGTCTA
>VGOH01000259.1 GCA_016875955.1 Chloroflexota bacterium | reverse complement strand
TGACCAAGACCATCGAAGTGATCAGTCGCTGTTTGGCGGCTGGCTGCCGAATCAATAAACGCAAAATAGCACCGCATACTTACCAACTCCTCTTGGACTTGGTTCCGGAGGACTTAGCTTGATACGCATGGGGCAGGTCTGAGACCTGCCCCATACGCATCAAGTTAACAAAAGGGGAGCTTTCTGGTAATATAAAGGATGCCAATCCAACATTACCAGAGGAGCTTCCCCATGAATCCAACTATACCACAAGTTGCCGAAACAATGAAAACGGTGCTCACCGACGTAGCGGAAGGCGTGGCCCGTGTGACTGGGTTCGTCCAGAGGCGGTCGAAGATGGGTGGGGCTGAGTTTGTCCAGTCTTTGGTCTTTGGCTGGCTGGGCAACCCGGCGGCGACCTTGGAAGAATTGACTCAGACGGCAGCAGTCCTTGGGGTGGAGATCAGCCCCCAAGGACTTGAGCAGCGTTTCACGCCAGCGGCAGCCGAGTGTGTGAGGCACGTGTTGGAGGGGGCCGTTGGGCAGTTGCTCAAAGCCGAGGCCGTAGCTGTGCCTATCCTGCGCCGCTTCGCCGGGGTTTACGTTCAAGACAGTACCGTGGTTAATTTGCCGGAGGAACTGGCTGCGGTTTGGCAGGGCTGTGGCGGCAGTGCTGGGCACAGCCCCGCGGCGGTCAAGGTGGAAGTGCGCTTGAACTTGACCGATGGCGGCTTGGCTGGCCCCTTCCTGGAAAATGGGCGCGTTCACGACCGGGCCTTGCTGCGTCAAGGCCAGCCTTTGCCAGCGGGGGCCTTGCGCTTGACTGATCTGGGTTACTGGAGTTTGGCGGAGATGGAAGAACAGGCTGCCGCCGGCGTCTATTGGCTGTCGCGTCTGCAACCGCAAACGGCGGTGTTTACCCCGGATGGTCGGCGCTGGGAGCTGCTGGACTTGCTCGAAAGGCAAGGGAGCACGACGGTGGACCTGCAGGTCCAGCTGGGGATTAAGCAGCGGGTGCCTGCCCGCTTGTTGGCCGTGCAGGTCCCCCAAGAGGTAGCCGACCAACGCCGGCGTCGTCTTAAAGAGGAAGCCCGGCGACGGCAGCAACCGCTCAGCAAAATGGCCCTGACTCTGGTTGACTGGACGATCTTGGTAACCAATATCCCAGTGGACAAACTGACTGGGCGCGAAGCTTTCGTCTTGATCCGGGTCCGCTGGCAGATTGAACTGCTGTTCAAACTGTGGAAGAGCCACGGTAAGATCGATGAATGGCGCAGCCAGAAGCCTTGGCGCATCCTGTGCGAAGTGTATGCCAAATTGCTGGCCGTATTGATCCAACACTGGCTGTTGTTGACCGGCTGTTGGCAGTACCCCAATCGTAGTTTGACCAAAGCTGCGCAGACTGTCCGCAAGCAGGCCCTGCATTTGGCTAGCACTCTTGAACACATGGGGGAACTGACCAAGACCATCGAAGTGATCAGTCGCTGTTTGGCGGCTGGCTGCCGAATCAATAAACGCAAAATAGCACCGCATACTTACCAACTCCTCTTGGACTTGGTTCCGGAGGACTTAGCTTGATACGTATGGGGC
>VGOH01000258.1 GCA_016875955.1 Chloroflexota bacterium | reverse complement strand
ACGGTCTGGCCGGTTTTTGCTTGTTTTGCAACTTCTAAATATGGATATTATGTCAAGTAAGAGATTTCTGCCCCGATACATTGCTGAGGAACGTGATGTATCGGGGCAGGCTTGACATAACGTAGTGGCCCGGGTTGAAGGCGGCGACCCTCGCGGACGGGCTAACTCTTGGCTCGCGCTATGGCTTCCTGCCACATTCGCAGCCGAAGAAGCAACTCTGTCTTGCTTTCCCCAAGCAACTGGTGGTAGAACTGGCGAGGATTGCGGCTTCCGTGGCTGAACCATCGTTGCCAGGTAATCCACCGCGCCAGTTCGTCTTTCGTTGAGTGCTCATCAACCGCAGGCGGGCACTCAAACTCAGGCGTCATCCCTGCCTGTACGTCTTCTATAGTCACTGTTGGGCGTTTCATTCTGCTTCCTTCAAAAAGGCCGGGTCTCTCACCCTTAACATAAGAAACTAGCGCAATAGGTTTATCTGCTCCCCCTCGCGTCCCTCGTTGGACTCTATCACCCGCAGCGTTAGCATTTGGCGAGTGATCTCAGCGACCTCGACCAGGCTGCCGAGAGAGCCCACGCCGTTGACGCGGGAGTTCATGTAGAGCTTATCCCCGATCTTGACCCGGTAGGAGCGGGGCTTGCGCCCCGCCCCCGGCCGCGGGCCGCCGGAGCAACCACGCTTGCCTGTCATTAACTATACCCCCTAGTGTATTATTTTTTTGAGGTCTGCAAGGATTTGAGGGAGCAATTCTTGTATTTTCCTCAAGGTCTTTGGATCATCTGCCTCATCAAATCCCAAGACTAGCGTCCGCCGGGGGTCTTCTTCATTCAGAAAACAATGTGCTAACTCATGTGCTAAGATTTCATCCTCTGCATTAAGTGATAAACGAATGAAATGTCCAGCAGGACACCCTAGGGCGAGAAAGGGGGGAAGATAACTCTCTGTTACGCCATTGTCTTGCAATCGAGAGTCTTGCGCAAGAGTAACCGGAAAGCATAGTCCCGGGAATTCTTGAGCTCGCCAAATGGTTTTCATTGTCTTGTCTCCTTTCCTTTCTTGATTCCGGTTTGATTATAGCACAAATCAAATCAGATGTCAAGGGCTTTGGGCCTGCTGGCAAAATTTCCCCTTCACGTTATGTTTAGAAAAAATAACCATAGTACAACCCGTAGCGTTTTTGGGGGGTTTCAGATACAACCTGTGGACACCCAAGAGAAGTTTTTGGGGGGTTTTAGGAGGTAGAATTACGGAAAGTAAAGCATTTTTGCCGTCCTGGCGGCTGCGCTTGGTCCTGGTGGCGGTGCTGCTGCTCGTGTGTGGCGTGGTGCTGCTTGTGGGTGGGCTGATGCGCTACGGCTTCACGTTCCAGGTTTCACGTTCCACGCCTGAGCCCTCCCCTATCCCCTCGCCAATCAGCGCTGCAGTGCTGGCCCTGCCGGGCGAGCCCCCGCCCACGCTGGCGCCTGGACAGGAGCTCATCCTGGCGCCCACCTCGCCGCCCCCTACGGCTACACCTGCGGTGACGCCGACGCCGCTCGTCCCGACCTGGTTGCAGGAGAGCCGCAACCTGGTGGGG
>VGOH01000257.1 GCA_016875955.1 Chloroflexota bacterium | reverse complement strand
GACCATTGGCATGAGGATGACGAACCTGCGACCGGTTCAGGGGTTCACCACTCATCTGGCGGCGGCGACGGTGATTGAGACCGCGTCCCACTTTGGCATCCCGGTGAGCACCACCCACTGTGTCAGTGCTTCAGTGATGGGGGTGGGGGCCACGCGGCGCCTTTCCGCAGTGCGCTGGGGCATAGCCGGCAATATCGTCGCCGCCTGGATACTCACCTTTCCCATCTGCGGTCTGCTGGGCTATGTCTTTACGCTCTTGCTTAAGCTGATATTCTAAACGCATCAGGCAGGATGGCGTGTTCCAGTAAAGGAGGTAATATATGTTAAAAATAAGCCATGAGCCGCTGGGAAGGCTGATGCGTGTGGATGAACCGGTGGAGGAGCTGGGCATCAGCACTTATGACAGGCTGCGTGACGCCGTCAAAGCCGGGGACAGGGAAACTGCCTTGAAGTTAATTGACTACGTTCAAAATGAAGTCAAGGGAATTCACGACGTCTACTGCGACTGGTCTTACGCCTTTCTGACCTGGATTAGCGATAACTGCGGTGAGGCAAAGCTGGATGATGTGCTCCGCTATACCAAGGAGAGGATTTCGCTGGCATTTTTTGACCAGATGAAGGGTTTGAAAACAGTGAAACAGCAGGTGCAGTGGTACGCCGAGCAGATGAGGGCGCACCGTTCCGGGCCGGGTGAGTCCGGGACACTGAAAGTGTGGGAAGAGGCCGACAGATATGTCATAGAATGCGACCCCTGCGGCAGCGGCGGCCGGATGAGGAGAAAAGGGGAGCTGGACGGGACGGCGCCGAGGACCGGGCCGCCCTTTAACCTGGGAAAGACGAAGGAGGCGCATCAGTGGTCATGGTACATGAAGGATGTCCCTTACTACTGCGTACACTGCTGCCACTGGTCTGAGCTTTTGCCCATGGTGGAGACGGGCGTGCCCACCAGGCTGGCGGAGTATAACCCGAATCCCGAGGCTCCCTGCCGACTTTACTTCTATAAAAAGCCGGGATTGATACCGGAGAGATTTTATAAGCGCATTGGTCTGAAGAAGCCTGGTAAATGAGGCAGACCAGCGCGTGTGCCTTCAAACGATATGGGCGTGATAGATTCTGTCTGCGGCAGTTAACGCCTCACCCCTGACCCCTCTCCAGCCATTTATGCCTCTAGTCACCTACCAGTGATTCTGGCTGGAGAGGGGAGTATAGTGGAGAGGGGGCGGAGTCCCCTCTCCAATTCTTTCCCCCTCTCAAACATTATTAAGATGGAGCACAAAAAACGAAACTGTTTGAGAGGGGGAGCCAGGGGGTGAGCGAAAGAACAACCAAGGCAAATAGTACCGCCTGATATTGACAAATTCAGGAAGCCTGTGTAGCCTTAATAATATGAGCCTGTAATCGGGCTTTTTTCAGTAGTGGCGGTTTAACATAATATGGAACTATCCAAAATTACCGAGCAGTTTACCGAGAGCATCATCAGGGATATGACGCGAGTGGCGTTGCAGCACCCGGGCAGCATCAACCTGGCACAGGGCTTCCCCGATTTCCCCGCCCCTGAATCCATCAAGCAGGCCGCCA
>VGOH01000256.1 GCA_016875955.1 Chloroflexota bacterium | reverse complement strand
AGTCCTTTTTTAGGTTGATTTTAGAAATAAGGTCATTATTAAAATGACCAGGCTCAGACCGGCCAGAAAGGCGGCGCCGGTGAGGAAAGACCCGGTCCAATCAGCCAGGGTTCCCATGACTAGCGGCCCGGCAAATCCCCCAATCTCGGCGATACAAAAGAATATGCCCCCCGCCAGTCCCATATGCTTTTCGCCTACTTCCGGGGTATCCATTAAGATGAGCATCACGATGGGAAACAGGGACGGGCCAGAAATGCCGAACAGGACCAGTCCCGCATACAGGGGGAAGCCCATTGTCTTCACCGATATTAAAAGTGCCGCGGCTGCTATCAAAGCCAGGAGAGCCAGAATCCGTCCCCTCAAGTGCGGTGGCACCAGCCTGGGAATAAGTAAAACTGCCGCGATGCCGGCAATAATGGGTATGGAAGCCACAAACCCGGCCGTTGCCGGCGACATACCGTTGCTTTCCATAATCTTGGGAAGCCAGTTGGTAAAGCCATGCATGATGGCGAAAGATAAAAGCCCCATTATCAGAATAAGGCGGACGTTTCGTATTTTGATGAGCCGGCTGAAGACTCTGCCGATGCTTTCCCCTCTGGCGGCACCGGTCGGTTCAGTATCTCTGGCCAGGAACCACCATAGCAGGGCGATGATGAAGACCAGAAAACCATAGTAAACAAAAGTAAGTCTCCAGCTATACCCGGCAATGGGCATGATGATACTATTTGTCGCCGCCAGAGCGAACAGGCCTCCAATCCAGGGCCCGGTGGTGTAGATACCCACGGCTGTGCCGCGACCTTTCCCCCTGAACCAGCTGGCAATTGTTTTAGGGGCACCTATGGATATCAGGGGACCACCAATCCCGAAGATGGCGACGACGGGTAACAAACTGCCAAATCCAGCGGGGAAATAACGTAAAGCTATTGAGAAGCCAACGATGACGGTGCCGGTGAAAAGAGATTTCCGCACCCCCCATTTATCGATGATGGTGCCAGCTATTATGGCCACAAAAATATAGGTCAGTTGCCAGGAACCCAGGACAATGCCCATCTGGCTGTAGGACATGTTAAGGTCGGCCAGGATTGGGGTGACCAGAGGCGCTACCGAGCGGTTGCCCAGCCCAAAGGCGACGTAAAGAAGCCATACCAGGGTCAGTATGACCCACCGGTAGCGTTTAAGATAGGGCTCCAGGCCCGGCTGGTCAGGCAAGGGTGAGTCCGCCACGCATGTACTCGGGTTTCAGCATATGGTATCCTTAATAAATGCACCAAAGTGGCCGCAGATGTCAAGTAGAGCCCAGGATGGGGCACCTCGTTAGAGTGCTAGAAATTAAACTTCTTTACCTGCGGCAGCAATACTTAACATAAGAATTCAATTTTTTTATTGAACAACACGATGGCCGGCAAGCTATTATAAAGGAGGCAAGATGATGGATACGGTTCTGGATGTCGGGCATATTTTCCACCACTATTTGGAAAGTGCGATACCGCAAAAAGAGTGGCAAAGGATGTCGGTGGAGGCGGCGCTGGGGATGGTTAAAGATGTGGCCGCCCTATTCGCTGGCGAAATATCAGCGAGCGAATTCAGCGAAAAGT
>VGOH01000255.1 GCA_016875955.1 Chloroflexota bacterium | reverse complement strand
TGTTCATATAAATAAGGGTGGGGGGGATGAACCCCCCACCCGTGGTATCCCCGTTAGTTCAGAATCTCGTAGACAACCTGAACGTTGGCTGAGATTTCCATCTCACCCGGGCTGATTGGTGTTTCCATGGCCGGGGCGGCGGCCATTTTCCCGGAGTAGTCCTCGCGATAGATCGGGTATGGGTAATAGGTATTCTCCGTGATATAGGTCGCTTTGCCCAGCTTGACACCGGCCAGTTCAGCGAGCTGTCCGGCCTTGGCGGTAGCATCTGCCATAGCCTTGTTGCGCGCTTCAGCGTAGTAGACCGACGGCTCATCAATGCTGAAGCCGATGCTATCAATGCGGGTGAGGTCGCCTCCCGCTACTGCTACCGCATCAATAACGGCGCCCACTTTGTCTATGGCTCTGATTTTGGCCGTTACCATGTTGGTCACCCGGTAGCCCATGACCACCTCCCGCCCTTCCTTCTCATCCCATCGGGTCACTTTTTGAATGTTGAAGTACTGGGTCTGGATATCTTTCTCGGCGATGCCGCTGGTCTTCAGAGCTGACATCACCGCATTCATCGCTCCGTTCGCCTGCTCCTGAGCGTAAGCCACGCTTGATTCCTGGGCTTCAATGCCCAGCCGCAGTATGGCGATATCCGGGGCAGCGCTCACCTTGCCGCTGCCATTCACCCAGATGCCTTCCTGCTGGTTGTTTAGATATAATTTCAGACCTGACGCCCCTTCACCCAGGGAAACACTCCCCTCCTGACTGCAGCCGACCAGACCGACGACCATGATTACCAGCGCCAGACCGGCGGCCACAAACCATCTCTTCTTCATCCTTTGCCTCCTTGTTTTTATTTTCCACTTATTTATAACGAAAAAGTCGCCGTTTGGTTAGCGACGACTTTTGTGATATCTCTTTTTTTCTGTCTTTGGTTACTCAGGCCAACTTATCAGACGTAGGGGCTAGTCCTCACCTTCACTTTCTTCCCCGTCTTCCGCTTGTTCAAGAAACTCGAGCAGTTTCTCATATTCAATATTGGAAGCCTCAAGGGCACGGAGCAGCGCCGGTCTGGCCGATTCAGGTGCTCTCTGCAATGCCGCCCGCAGGGCTTCCGGGTGTTTTATGGCGTTCCGGATAAGGATTAGCCTGAGCCTGGCACGTTTGTCCAATGTCTCGTCCGCTTCCTCTTTTTCCACCTCAGCCTCCGGCCCGGGGACAGCTGCCGGTGCCGGCGCCAGCACGGGCGCTTTTTCCGGTTCCGGCCTGACCGGTGCCGCAGTTATTTCCGGCTTCCCCTTTTGCGGCTCGCCAGCCTTCATCTGGGGCGGCGCTGGCGCTGGAACTGTAATCTCCGGGGGCGGCAGTGCCGTCACCGCTTCCGGCGCCGGCTCTTCGGGCGCCACCAGCATCATCGGCGCCTCTGCGGTTGCTTCCTCAGGTGCCGTGGTAACCTCCGGCACCGCCGGCACAGTGGTCAGGACACCCGCAACACCCTCTTCAGTGCTCACCAGGACGGTCATAGCCATTAACTGGTTATTCATTCTCTCGGTGGCCTTTTCCGCCTGCTTCAGCTTGCCTTTCTCCGCCATGCTGACTATCTCGCCAACTCTTCT
>VGOH01000254.1 GCA_016875955.1 Chloroflexota bacterium | reverse complement strand
GCTCTTTTCTGACCGCGTCTTAACCTCAAAAGGACAGTTTTGAGGGCTTTCCCCTAACATAGGGTCTTGTGGATACATGAAAAGTAATGATGTTTTACTGTCCAACCCAAATCGCTCAATTTAGGTTTTTATGACACTACCGCCGCCGCCTTTGCCATCGACGCAGAAGACGAGGAAGGCCAGGGCCTGCGCTGCTTCGGCCGCCCGGAAAACGGCGCCTGGTCCCCCCAGGTCGTGGTGGCCCTGGCCGTCACCCGGGAGGGCCTGCCGGTGCGCAGTTGGGTCTTTCCGGGCAATACCACCGATGTCACCACGGTAAAGAAAGTCAAGGCGGATCTCCGGGGCTGGCAACTGGGCCGGGCTCTTTTTGTCGCCGATGCCGGCATGAATTCCCAGGACAATCGGCAGGAGTTAGCGAAAGCCTGTGGCAAATACCTCCTGGCGGTCCGTCTGGGGAGCGTCACCGAGGTCAAGGCCGAAGTCCTCACCCGCGCCGGGCGTTATCAGAAGATCGCCGATAACCTATATGCCAAGGAAGTCATCGTCGGTAATGGTGAACGCCGCCGCCGCTATATCCTGTGCTTCAAGCCGCTGGAGGCCAAACGCCAACGCCAACACCGGCAGCAGGTCATCCGGGAGCTGGAAGAGGAACTGGGCAAACATGCGGACCACCGGGCCACGGCACGCTGGGCCATTAACCTCCTGGCCTCTTGCCGTTACCAACGGTATCTCACCATCGACGAGCATGGCTGTCTGCGGCTAAATCGCCAAGCCGTCCGGGAGGCCCAGAAAGCCGATGGCAAGTGGGTGCTGATCACCAATGATGACACCATCAGCCTGGAGGACGCGGCCACCGGCTATAAGAGCCTCCTGGTCATCGAACGCTGCTTCCGGGCCCTGAAGTCCACTCAGATCAAACTTGAGCCCATGCATCACTGGCTACCCCATCGCATCGAAGCGCATATCAAAATTTGTGTCTTCGCCCTGCTCCTGGAACGGGTGGCAGAGATGACCTGCCAAAGGCCCTGGTCTGCCATCAAAAACCTCCTCCGCACCCTACAGGTGAGCGAGTTCCAAACCCCCACTCACAACTTCTTCCAGCGCAATGAAATCAGCCCAGACCTCCTGAATATCCTCACAGCCCTGGAGATCCCCCCACCTAAACTTGTTTTAGAAGTTTCCCGGAGCACTTCAAAATTGTAGGCACACGCGATAATTTTTCACAATCTCTAACTAGCCTGAAATAGGGCTATTATCGCTCAACGCGTGCCTACAGACCCGAAACCCAGGTAAGAGGCCGGGGGCGTATCCCGGCAGGGCGGCCTGTAACTACTTTGAAGCGCCGGTGGGGGAGGCGGATCACCTCCGGCTGGCACAGTAGGGTGATTGCTTCCCATCTGTGGCCGCAGTTTCACCAGCCCCTGGCCCGAGTGGACAAGGCCAGAGTGGAGGCACGCTGGCTAGACAGGGAGAACCGAAAAGAAAGGCCCGCACCTTCTTTATGAGCGAAGCATTTCGGGAGGGGTACGGAGCCTTATACGCGGAGATTATCGACGCGGGCTTGAGGCCCGAGAGGAGGAGGACATGCCACGAGGAAGGAAACCGGTCGATCTCG
>VGOH01000253.1 GCA_016875955.1 Chloroflexota bacterium | reverse complement strand
CTCCCTTTTATTCCTTAAAAAACCTCAAGCCAAGCTGGTACTTATTCCCAATACAATTAACTCGTTACGGAGTACACCTGACAGCCTGATCAACAGGGCATAAGTGGACAGGGTCGGAGTAAAAATTCTATCATAATGGCTCGGTAAAAGCCTGGCGGAACACCCATTTTTAGCTTGCACCGCGGCCAAGCATTGCCTAGACTATCAATGTGCTGATTAATTCTACTTATATCAGCTAGTTGTAAGAAAATCCACCATAATTCACTACATGATCCAGGATTACCGCGTCAGGCGCATGCGTCAATTTTCTTTAGTAATTATTTTTTCTACCCAGAACTCAATTTCTTTTGCCTGACGGGGTAAACACTTATGGACGGGCTGGCACTCAATAATGTCAGTGGGGTCCCCCTATCCGACTCGCAATCCTGATTTTGTATAAAGATAATCTAGTATTGTGTTTCATAAATAACTTTAAAAAGTAAAACATTTATGGTAGGCTTCTCCAAGAGAAAGGAGAAGCCATGCCTCTTGGTCGACCTATTCCACCAGTGACTTTGGATGCCCGGATGCGAGAGCAGTTGGCAACCATGACCCGTTCTCGATCTCTTTCCCAGGCCTTGGCCCAGCGGGCCAAGATCATCTTGCTGGCCGCTGACGGCCTCAATAACAGCACTATTGCCGGTCAACTGGGCTTGTCCCGCCCCACCGTGGGCAAATGGCGTCGGCGCTTCCTGAGCCAGGGGCTCGTCGGCTTGTATGAGGAAGCCAGACCCGGAGCGCCCCGAGCCATCAGCGACGAAAAGGTGGCCGCCCTGCTGCGCCAAACCCTCGAGTCCAAGCCCAAGACCGGTACCCATTGGACTTGCCGGTCCCTGGCCGCCGAAACCGGGGTATCCTTCGCTACGGTGCATCGGCTCTGGCGGGCTTTCGGTCTCCAACCTCATCGTCAAAAACATTTCAAGCTCTCTACCGACCCCTTCTTTGTAGAAAAGGTCAGGGACATTGTGGGGCTTTATCTCGACCCCCCGGACAAAGCCATGGTGCTCTGCGTGGACGAAAAAAGCCAGGTCCAGGCCCTGGACCGCACGCAGCCAGTCTTGCCCATGGGCTTGGGATACGTGGAGGGAGTGACCCATGACTACGTGCGGCACGGCACCACCACGCTCTTCGCCGCCCTGGATATTGCTTCCGGCAAGGTGTTAACCAGATGCAAGCCCCGCCACCGACATCAAGAGTTCCTGGGGTTTCTCAACCACATCGACGCCAACGTGCCGCCGGACCTGGACATCCACCTGGTGGTGGACAACTATGCTACCCATAAGCATTTCAAGGTTAGGCAATGGCTGGCGGCCCGGCCGCGCTACCAGGTGCATTTCACGCCCACTTACTCATCCTGGCTCAACCAAGTGGAGATCTGGTTTAACATCATCACCCAAAAGGCTATACGCCGTGGCACCTTCCGCAGTGTGAAGGAGTTAGTCGCCAGGATCGAAAACTTTGTGGCTCATTACAACGCTAAATCTAAACCTTTTATGTGGACCGCAACCGCGGACTCAATATTCGAAAAACTACAAAGACTTTGTAAATGTATTTCTGTAACATAACACTAGCATTA
>VGOH01000252.1 GCA_016875955.1 Chloroflexota bacterium | reverse complement strand
AAGCTGTGTTTTGAGCATAGTCGCCCAGGATGCTTCGCAGGGTTTCCAAAAACACCGACTTGCCATTGTTGCCGTCACCATGACAGAGGAAAAAGCATTGCTCGGAGGTGTTGCCGGTCAAGCTGTAGCCTACGGCGCGCTGGATATAGTCAACAAGCTCCTGCTGTTCGTCAGGCTTGTCTTCGTCAGTTTTATCTCTGGCAAATACTTCTTCCAGGAAGCGCAGCCAGCGGTCGCAGGTTGCGCCCGCCTCGTAGACAACGCCCGTTGTTTTCGTGATCATGTCCTCTGGCTGTCCTGGGCGCAAGAGGCCGGTTTTTAGATCCAAAATGCCATTTCTACAGCCCAACAGCCAGGGGTCCGTGTCGTATTGTGCGCTGGTGGTGGCCAAAGGCCGCAAACTTTCCGCCGCCTCTAATGCGGCGTGCCTCCTGTACGTGCTCTCAGCCTCTAGCGCCCACTTGGCCAGTGATTTACGCTGCTCAGCATCGCCGCAGCTCGCAGCCGCCGCCAACCGATTCCTGGCGGTGTCTAGGGTCAGACGTTCGAGCTCTCCATTCTCGTCTTTCGTCCACCGCACACCGTCAAACGTCAGCCAACAGCGCCGGGTGTGATCATATCGGATGTGGGTGCTATGGAGCAGCGCCAACGCTTCAGCTTCGCCCGCATCGGTGCACGCCAGGCTGTTCAAGCGAAACGCCGTATTCGGGCCCACCTGGATGAGGTCAGGCAAAGTGTAGGCTATGGATAGCGCGTTAAGGTTGGTTGTTTGTGTCGTCATGGTGCCTCCAGCAGCGCCAGCCTTGCCCTCGCCGCCGCTGCCAGGGGCAGCAGGCGCCGCACATCCTCTTCAAAAACGGCGTGGATTTGCACGTCCACCGGCTCGCCTGGGCGCAGAACGATGTGCACCGCGCCGGGGCTCTCAGGCTTGACAATTTGCGCAATTCGTGGTAGTATAGCTCCAGAGCGCGGTGTGGCCCCCGCCCCCGCTGCTCTACCCGTCGCCTGCCCCGGCTTGCCCGCCGGGGCTTCGCTTTTTCTGTAGCTGGTGATCATGTTCGCTCCTCGCTCTGCTGTTCTTCCGGCTCGCCCTCGGCAAGCAGGCCCCTAAGCAGGGCGCGCCGGGCAACCGCGCTTAAACTCTCGCCGCGCTCTGCGGCCAGCTTTTCCAGGCTGGCGCGCTCAGTCCGGCCAAGCCTGACGTAAAGATAATCCACAAGCCGATCATCGGCGCTCCTGAAAGAAGTCTTTGCCACTTCGCACCTCCAAAATCGCTCCAAACTTGACATTCTGCGTGGGCTGTGTTACAATGTAGCCACAACTGAAAAGCGCCTGTAAAATGGCGCAGGCTGGCACGCAAAGCCAGCGCAAAGGAGCATCAGGATCGCCCCCTCCCCACCACAGAGAGTTAGGGCGATTCTGCTTTTTGCTTGACAGAATCATAGCACGTATGCTGGAAAAAGTCAATAGTGCGCGGCTTGCGTCCCTGGTGTACTATGCCACATCTGAGCAAGAGAACGCCGCTTTTTGCTACATCTTGTATCACCCGCCCGCCATCGCCGCCACCGATGGGCAGCGTCTACGATGGCGCTGTAGCAGCGCAAAACGGCAAGAT
>VGOH01000251.1 GCA_016875955.1 Chloroflexota bacterium | reverse complement strand
GGGGGATTATTAAGGGCCTAAAGTGAGCGATTTATTACTTGCACGTTATTTTCCAATGTGATAACTTATTGATATTAATGAGCAAGTTATTAATCACCCTTTGCTCAGTCCAACCCAATAGGTGAAAGGTGGTCACAAGCGCTACTATGGCCAGGAGAGATGAAAAAGGCAACGTTATTGATAGAGTGGAAGCAACCTCTGACACCTTGACCTCCAGAGGCGGGCTGAGCCTTTTTGTCCGCTATCTCCGCAACATCGCCATTTATCCAGTCTTGGAACGTCTTTTCGGCTCCATTCGTAAAAACGCCAAGGGCCAACCGGTATCCGAGATCTTCAAGCAGGTTTTTTGCTTCTTGTTGGATGGCGCCAGCCGTCACCTGGTCTACTTTGATGCCCTGAAGAAAGACGAGGGATACGCCGCCGCCATTGAGACGGCTCCTGACCAGATGCTCTCTTCCCATGCGGTCAAAAGATTTTTCAGAGCCTTCTCCTGGTACCGCATCTGGCTGTTCCGCACCCTGCTGAAGCAGTTGTTCCTGTGGCGGCTTAAGATTCAGAAGCCCAAGGTGGTGGTCCTGGGAATGGACACCATGGTGATGGATAACGATGAGGCCCGGAAGCGCCATGGGGTGGAGCCTACCTATAAACAGGTGAACGGCTTTCAACCCCTGCAACTGACCTGGGAAGGCTTGATTATCGACGCCGTTTTCCGGGGCGGCAGCAAGCACAGCAACGACGGGGACACCGCCCTCAAAATGGTCACGCATATCGTCAAGTTCATCCGCAAGCACTACGGCGAAGAAGTGCCCATTATTATGCGGCTGGACGCCGGTTTTTTTGACCAGGAGCTGTTTAAGGGCTTTGAAAAGCTGAAGATCGGGTATATCTGCGGGGGCCGGGTCTATGATGAACTGAAGGCCCTGGCGGAGCAGGCGGAGACCGGCCAGTGGCGGCAATACCGGAACGGCCGGCAGGTCTGGGATTATCTGGAACTGGGTGACCGCCGGGGAACTTGGAAGGCGTTTCGCCGGGCCTTTCTGTGCCGGCCGGTGACCGAAGGCCGGCAACGGCTGCTGGATTATGCGCGGCCGCTGTCCATCTTCTATACCAACCTGGGGATGGGACAGGCCATTGACGAACGCCTGGCCGCGGCGGGACGGGAGCATTATCTGGAGGCGGAGGGCATCATTGCCGGATACCATGGCCGCGGGGCGGATGAACTGGTGCATCGCGGCTGGAAGGACTTCGGCTTTGAAGAGCTGCCTTTTATGCGGTTTGCGCCCAATGCGGCCCTTTATTACACCATGCTGGTGGCCTTTTTTCTCTTTGAGTGCTTCAAGGAGGACGTCTGCGGGGAAGTGATCCCCGTGGAGGCCTATGCCACCACGCTGCGGCGCCGGCTCATTGACGTAGCGGCTAAGATTGTCCGGCATGCCGGCAAGATCATCCTCAAGGTGGCCGCGGCCGCCATGGAGCAGTTGCAGTTTGCCGCCTTGTGGGCCAAGAGCAGCGCTCCGCCCCGGTTTGCTTGGGCCTAAGGGCCTTGGGGAGCTAAACAGCCCGGGCATTCTTTTACAAGGTCCGGTGCTCATGGCAACAGCCAAGGGTGAAGTATGCGTTGATCATAGGGA
>VGOH01000250.1 GCA_016875955.1 Chloroflexota bacterium | reverse complement strand
ATATTTTTTAAGGTTCTGTTTGCCTTTGGTTGGCAGTTGATGCCTCACCCCTGTCCCCTCTCCAGCCAGAATCACCGGTAAAAGACCACAGGTATAAATGGCTGGAGAGGGGAGTTTAAAGGAGAGGGGGCGGAGCCCCTTCTCAAAAATCTCTCCCCCTCTCAAACATTATTAAAATGGGCATAAAAGACAAACCTGTTTGAGAGGGGGATAAAGGGGGTGAGTAAAAGAACAAACATGGGCAAATATTGCCTTTAACAAAACGGGTGAAGGGGAAGACTAGGTAGAGTATAATAAATAAACAAGATTTTAAGCAATGTTCAGCCTGATGAAGGAGGTCAATCATGGATATTGAGAAGAAGAAATTGCTGGACATGTACCGGATGATGGTGCGAATCCGTCTCTTTGAGGAGCAGATGGCCAGAGACTTCGCCGATGGTAAAATCCCCGGCTTTCTCCACCTGAGCGTGGGGCAGGAGGCCAATGCGGCCGGGGTATGCGCTAACCTGAGAGAGGACGACATAATCACCACCAATCACCGCGGGCACGGTCATGTTATCGCCAAGGGCGGCAATGGTTACTCCCTGGCGCCGCTTGTCGCCGAGATTTACGGAAAGGGAACGGGCCTGAACAAGGGCAAAGCCGGCTCGCAGCACCTCAGCGACTTGGACATCGGCGTCCTGGTCGCCGAGGGAATTCAGGGCACTCCCCTGACGCTCGCCGTCGGCGCTGCCCTCAGCGCCAAGTTGAAGGACACCGACCAGGTGGCGGTGGCTTTCATTGGCGATGGTACCCTGAATACGGGGAGGTTTCACGAGGGCATGAACATGGCCTCGGCCTGGAAGCTGCCCCTCATCTGCTACTGCGAAAATAATATATATGCCGAGACGACGAGCATTTATGAATCAACGAATCTGACCGACCTCACCAGCCGGGCGGCGGCCTTTGGCGTGCCGGGTGTGGCCGTTGACGGCAATGATGTTATGGCGGTGTATGAAGCCACCGCGGAAGCGGTGGCCCGCGCCAGAAGGGGAGATGGAGTCACCTTTATTGAAGGCCGGACCTGCCGCCATCGGGGCCACTTTGAGGGCGATGCCCAGACCTATCGCACCCGGAAGGAGAGGGACGAATGTTTGAAGAGGGACCCCATACCCAGGTTCAGAGCCAGGCTCATTGAAATGGGGGCATTTACCGAGCGGGGGTCAGACTCAATTCACCGGGCAGCGTCGAAAGAAGTGGCGGCGGCGGTCAAGTTCGCACTGGAAAGTCCGGAGCCTCCTCCTGAAGAAGTCCTGACGGATGTCTATGCTTAGGGGGTAAAAATGAAAGAGATAACATATCTGAAGGCGATAAATGAGGCCATTGACGAGGAGATGGCCAGAGACCCCGGCGTAATCGTCATGGGACAGGACGTCAGAAAATGGGGGGCTCCCCTCGGCGTATTCAAGGATTTATATGAGAAATACGGGGAAAGGGTGCTGGACACGGGAATCTCCGAGACGGCAATGGTGGGTGCCGCCGCGGGCTCGGCAGCCACAGGTTTGAGGCCAATTGTGCATATCATGTTCGGCGAATTTCTGGGCGTGTGCATGTCCGATATAAGATGTGCCCTGACCAAAACAAGATATATGACCGGCGGCAAGACCAAGTTCCCGGCGACC
>VGOH01000249.1 GCA_016875955.1 Chloroflexota bacterium | reverse complement strand
CGGCGTGTTCCTCGGCCAGTTTCCGGGCCATCGGCGAGATGCGGATGCGTTCTCCCTCCCCCGCCGCAGACACGGCTTCTTTAGGAGTTGCCACCTCGGCTTTTGGCGACTGAGCCGCCACCGGTTTGGTCGCCTTGGCCGCTGCGGCCGGTTTCCCGGCGGGCGTCTCTTTTTGCACTCTGGCCAGCTCATCTTTGGTTGCCGCCAGCAGACCGATAACCTGTCCGGCCGGCGCAGCCTCACCCTCGTTCAACATGATATGCAGGAAGCCCGTGGCCGGAGATTCAACCTCGGTCCTGACTTTCTCCGTCTCAATAACCACCACCACCTGGCGTCCTTCCACCTTGTCGCCTTCCTTGAACTGCCATTCAATAATGGTGGCATCGGCAACGGCCATGCCCACACGCGGTATCTTGATTTCTGTGGCCATCTTTCTCCCCTTCTGTATCTTATTCTTTGAAAAAGCCCTGCGCCACCGCCGCCCGGATGGTCTTTTCAATGTTGACCACCGGTGGGCCATCGCGCTGGAGTCGGATTTTAATCTGGTCAGTGGCTTTTACGGTGACCTCTCGCTCCCCGTCCAGGGCGATGACCGAGGGCTTATGTTTAACCGGCACTTCATCGCCGGGTTCAAGCAGTTTCCATTCGGCAATGCTGACTTCTTGTATCACCCCGGGCAACACGGCTGCCTTTACCTTGAGGTGGCCGTTGCCGAGTCTCAGGTACATTCCCTGAGCATCGTCAGGTCCCACCGGGTGCAGGTTGCCGCCAATGGCCGTCATACCCAGGTTGGTCGGTTCCGCCCTGGTGCAGACTATCTGCTTTATTTCGGGCAGCTCCCAGATGGCCCGCGCCCCGACGAATAGCTGATTTAACACTACGGCATCTATCAAAGCCATGTCAATTATGTGTCCGTCCTGGATGACGGTGAGGCGTTTATGGGTCTTGATTAAACCCCTGCTTTTGACCAGCTTCCGGGCGGCGATGCCGGCGGCCAGGCCGGCCATGGTGGCCTCAACCATCTGGGGGAAGACGTTATTGGTGCCGGTGGAAATCGGGACCAGCGGTATTTTCCCGCTTTTCTTGGCCACATCACGATTGGTGCCGTCGCCGCCGAGGGTGACAATGCAGCCCACGCCCTGTTTGACCAGAAGCTCCGCAGCGCGGGTGGAGTCCTCACTGGTATAGCTGATGGGCATGTCCATGATGGAGACTTCAGCCTTCAGCTTCTGCCTGCCGATGCCGTCCAGTGCCCTCTGCCCGAGCCCGTAGTAATCAGGCATAATCAGTATCCGGTCAACGCCAGTGGCGTCAATGCCCATGATAATCCGCCGCAGCTGGTTGGTCTTTTCCGTGTTGTCCATGATGCTGGCATAGGCAACCAGCCTTCTGATATCCTTGCCTGAAGCCGGATTGGCGATTATACCTACCTTGCTCTCCACAACAACTCAACCACCGTAAACCACTTATTTGATTAAATGGCAGTTGACGCAGCTGGGCATCGGTTTGCCTTCCAGGGCGGCGATGACGTTTTCCGCGGCCAGCATATCCATTTTCAGTCGTGATGTCACCGAACCGCCGGCGATGTGGGGGGCAATGATGATATTGTCCAGCGTGAGCAGCGGGTCATTGGGGGCGATTGGCTCCACCTCGGTGACATCAATGGCCGCAGCGTGT
>VGOH01000248.1 GCA_016875955.1 Chloroflexota bacterium | reverse complement strand
CGGGGAAAAGTCCAGCAGCGGGTCAGCCAGGGCGACGACGTCCTCCACCAGCTTCTGGGCATTCTGCGGATAAGCGCCCAGCCCGTTCTGCTCGTTGCAGTAGTAGGCGTAGGTCTGCGGGGCGCGAAACCAGCCCGTGCTGCTGGGCAGGTGCACGGTGACGATGTCCAGCGTGCCGTAGGAGACCTGGCGATAGTAGTCGCGCACGGCGCCCGTGCCGCTGCCGAAGACGAGCGTGTCGAAGTAGCTGGCCCCCACCTGCGCCGGCTTATCCGTGAACTGCACGAGCAGGGCCAAAGCCCGGAAGCTGCCTTGCGGACTGACGATGGGGCTGGGCACCGGTCGGCCAGCGGCATCCACCTGCTGCGGGCCCTGGTTCAGGCCACGCTGGTGCAGGGTGGCGGCTTCGCGCAGCAGATAGGGCAGGGGCCGCCCGGCCTGCTGCAGTTCTTCCAGCAGGCCGGGCCGCGGCGGCATGGGGGCGAAGGGGAAGGTCTGGCGCGATGGGACATCCAGGGCCGCCCCGCCGCCCAGGGCCAGCAGGGACGCCAGCCAGAAGAGCAAGACCAAGAAGCTCAAACGGCGCTGAAACGTATCTACTACCATGTTGCTGCTCCTGAGGCCGCCCAGCTATGGTGTCTTGGTCGGTGTTGGTGTTTTACTCCTCATCAATCTCCACTCATCCAGAACAGGCTGGACATCCTGTAACGTTAATTCAGCTTTCCTCTTCAATCTGGGATCATCTCCCAAGTAGATTATGACTGTTTTGTTGAGCGAAGTAGCATCCAGTGATTCCTTATGATATGTTATGATTATCTGCTCATCTAAATAACCATCAACTGAGGAGTACTTATGTGGGCCAGTGTGAACCTCTTGCTCAGCTATCCACCTATAGGAATCGTCCTCTTTCCTGAACGCTACAGTTCGTGAAGTGTCAGCGTAAATGTGCAACATGACATCATAGGGAAGTCGACCCTCTCTTGGCCTTTCTATCTTGATACGGGCGTCTGGTGGGATAGGAGAAAAGCCGAGAGAGACTCTGTCAACTTCATTCATGGCAGATAAAAATGGCTGCATAACTGCGTCACTCAGCTTGGCATCTTGGAACGTCATCACATAGTACTGTTGAGCACTAAAAACGATGAAGCCTATCCCGCCGACCAGCAAAAAGAAAATCAATCCGCCCCAGGCGGCCACGGCAGCGGATAGCAGGACCGCCCTGGTTTGTCCTGGCCTTTGAAGTCTATAAACGAAGCTTGTGGCCCCCAAGATTAGGGTAAGCAGCGAAGCTGTGAGAAGCCAAGTTATGAGGCAACAGATGCCCATTCCGAGGTACGCAAAGCCTTCCATATTGTTAACTACCCCGTGTTACGTGTCGCCTTCAGCTAGTGAGCAGGTAGCCTCCTCTAGCAAAAAGTAGTCGGCCAGGTGTTCTTGAGGTCCCCAAGACCCTTCGAGTTTGCACTCTGAAGCCACCCAGCGGGAGCTAGGGTAGCCTCCACCACACCTGACAAAGCGAGACAGAAAGCGTGAGACGACAGAAAACGATCTGCTATTATTATAACGCTATTTGCCCACAAAAAGCAACAGGTTGGGGGCAGGATTGACAGTATCACGGTGCATAACCATGCGCGCGGTACCAGGCTACCGACTTGCGCAGGGCCTGGCGCGCCGGAGTCG
>VGOH01000247.1 GCA_016875955.1 Chloroflexota bacterium | reverse complement strand
GAGCTGGCCAAGCAGGCGGTAGCCGGAGGCTATGAGCTGGTGGTCTCCGTTGGAGGCGACGGCACCGTCAATGAGGTGGTCAACGGCCTGTATGATACCGGCAGCATTGCCGATGTCATGTTTGGCATCATTGGTACCGGCACCGGCGGCGATTACATCCGTACCATCGGGATACCGAGGGCGTACCTTGACGCCTGCCAGTGCCTGAGACACCCGAAGAAGGTCGCCGTGGACGTTGGTGTGGTTGAATATAATGAAAACGGTAAGATGGTAAGCCGTCTGTTTGTCAATTTTGCCGGCATGGGCTTTGACGCTGAAATCGTGAGAGCGACGACGTTGAAATATAAAAGGCTTACGGCTACCGCCTCTTATCTGGCCGGGCTGCTCTCCACCCTTCTGTCCTATAAAAATAAAGCGGTCACCTTCAGTATCGATGGCGAAGCCATTGACCAGAAGGTCTGCGCTATCCTGCTAAACAATGGCAAATATGGCGGCGGCGGTATGCTCGCTGCACCCGGGGCAGATATCACTGATGGCCTGCTTGATGTGCTCATCATTGGTGACCTGAGCAAGCCTGACCTGCTCTGGTCCCTGCCCAGGGTGTACCGGGGGACTCACCTGACGCATCTCAAGGTAACCTTGAAAAAGGCCAGAGAGATAGAGATAAGGTCGGACGAGCCGATTTCTCTCCAGGCTGATGGTGAGCTGCTGGGCGGCCTGCCCGCACGCTTCTATATCCTGCCGTCCCTGCTGAACGTTGTTACATGAATGAATGGTCGGGGTGAGTGGATTTGAACCACCGACCTCATGGTCCCAAACCATGCGCGCTAAACCGGACTGCGCCACACCCCGCCACTATTGATATTACCATAGCCTGGCTATGCTGAAGAAGCCTCCCCGCCCGATTTGCCAGCCAGTTCCACCAGCTTGTTGTATTCCCGGGTCACCCTTTCCTGTATCTCTTTTATGGTGCCTTCCGTCAGGTGTCGAAACCGGCCCTGCGTTTTAAGGTAAGTCTCCACCGGCTCCAGCTTGCTCAGGCTCAGGCTCAGCTTGTACCGCCCGTTTTCAATCTCATACAGCGGGAAAATCCCCGTCCGCACCGCCAGCCGGCCGACTTTTATGGCATCGTCGGTCGGGCAGCGCCATCCCGTGGGGCAGGCAGCTAAAATATGGATGTAAGCGGCGCCGGGAGTCTCTACTGCCTTGGTGACCTTTCTCATCAAATCGCGGTGATAGCTGGGACAGGCGGTGGCCACATATGGTATGTCATGCGCCGCCGCAATCGCCGGCATATTTTTCTTCCAGGTTAGCTGGCCCAGGCTTTCTTTGCCGGCGGGCGAAGTGGTGGTTGAAGCCCCGTACGGCGTGGCTGAAGACCGCTGGATACCGGTATTCATATAGGCCTCGTTGTCCAGACAGACATAAACGAAGTCGTGTCCTCTCTCCAGAGCGCCTGACAGGGCCTGCAGACCGATATCGCTGGTGCCGCCGTCGCCGGCCAGCGCCACGATTTTGATATTGCGCTCCGCCATTTTACCTTTTTTTACCATAGACTTGATGCCAGCTTCGGCACCAGAAGCTACGGCGGCCGCGTTTTCAAACAGGGTATGAATCCAGGGGATACGCCAGGAAGTGTAAGGGAACGGCGAGGCGACCACCTCCATGCATCCGGTCGCGTTCACGATGATG
>VGOH01000246.1 GCA_016875955.1 Chloroflexota bacterium | reverse complement strand
GCGGGGTCACCGTATTGGAACCAATTACCTTGAACGTGCCTGACAGTTCTGAGCCGGATGGCGCCGGTGCCTGCGGGGCACAGCCAGCAGAGGAGAGTATGAACAGAAGCAGAAGTAAAATAATAAGATAACCGATATTTCTACACATTTTAGCCCTCTAGTTTATAGCCAACGCTCCTGACGGTAATAATACGTTTTGGTTTTGCCGGGTCGGTTTCTATCTTCTGTCTGAGCCACCGGATATGGACGTCAACAGTGCGCGTATCGCCAGCGTAGTTATAAGCCCAGACCTTTGTCAAAAGCTGTTTGCGGCTGAAGACCATGCCTTTATTGCTGGCCAGGAAAGCGAGCAGGTCAAACTCCTTGGGCGTCAGGTCAAGAACACCGTTGCCCAGAGTGGCCTCTCGCCTGGCCATATCAATTTTCAAGTCGTTGACACTGATAGGAGCGGTTTCTTCCATCACTTCATGCCATCAAGGTGTTCGGGGTGTTCCTCTCACTATATTTAAAACAGCCGCCAGTCCCTCAGCCCCTGCTGGATTACGGCCAGGTATTCTTTTGAGGGCGTGGCATCTTCAAGCTGGCCGGTCTTAATATAAGTTATAGCCTCTATTGGTTCATCGTCCTCGCCGAAAACGGTCACCTTGAGTCGGTTGTAGCCGCTTTCATAGCGGTCAAGTTTCTGCAGGCAGGCCTCAGTCACCTCATAGATGGCCCCCCGCACCCGGTCGCCGCGGTATGACTTGATGCTGGCCATGCCACCCCGCCACTGCCGAGACCAGCCCGTGAACACCAGCTTGTAATTGGGCAGGACCGCGGTGAACAGCGGTTTACTGTCCGGGCAGCGTTCCTTCATCTGCTTCTGGTTGAGATTGGAAGCGTAGGCGAAATAGTGCAAACCGTTTACCTCAAGCCGCTTTATCCATCAGGTGTGGTAAGGCTCTTTATTACTTTATCACAAATCCCAGCCCAGCTAAAGCTTTTATTCGCCTATGGTTGTTCTTTTGCTCACCCCCTGTGTCCCCCTCTCAAAAAAGTTTGTCTTTGGTGCTCCATTTTAATAATGTTTGAGAGGGGGAAAGAATTAGAGAGGGGGCGGAGCCCCCTCTCGCTTAAAACTCCCCTCTCCAGCCATTAATGCCTGTAGTCTATTAACAGTGGTTCTGGCTGGAGAGGGGTCAGGGGTGAGGCGTCAGTTGCCAACCAAATGCAAGCAGGACCCCGCTGAAAGATATTTGACATCTGATTGTAAACCGATATAATAGGGTAAGCGGCGATTGCGCTGTGGCGCAGCCCGACGAGCCGAGTAGTCAGCCGTAATGTGCCTTTGCGGGTAAGAGGGTAAATAACTGCCCAAAACAGCACAGGGGAGGTGATGATTACGATGGAAGGGGTCGTGGCCATCATTCTGGCCGGTGGGACAGGGGAGCGGCTGGACACCCTGGCGGTGGAGAGGACGAAACCGGCGATTCCTTTTGCCGGCAAATACCGTATTATAGATTTCACTTTGAGCAACTGCGTTAATTCCGGTATTTACAATGTGGCCATACTCACTCAATACCAGCCGCGCTCATTGACGGACCACATCGGGATTGGTATGCCCTGGGGATTTGCCCGCCCCGATGGCGGGATACAGCTGCTGCATCCTTATCTGGCGCGCGAGGAGGGCCGGGACTGGTATAAAGGTACCGCGGACGCGGTCTATCAGAACCTGCAGTATGTTGA
>VGOH01000245.1 GCA_016875955.1 Chloroflexota bacterium | reverse complement strand
TATCCAGGGGCCAAAAGAAGTGAAAGTGTCAAAATTATGCGCCCTCCCGGTCAGGCCGTCATCCTCACCAAACTCTATGTCCAGCGCCGCCATGTCGTTTCCGCAGGTGTAACCCAGGATATAGTCGCTGGCTTCACGCTCCGAAACGAGCTTGGCTGGCTTTTTCATCACCACCACCAGTTCCGGGTAGGCCCAGTTATCCTGAGCCTTGACCGGATAAACGATGTTATCCAGATGCCCGATGATGGAAGAGCGAATCAAGGGAAAAACGTGGGGCCTGATGGGCCTCGGTCTCCCCGTTTCTTTCACCCACGTCTCCATAACGTCAATATAGTTGAGACCGATAGCAATTAAATTATTGGGGTCCACCGGTGGCAGGAGCCGGAAATCCTTTAACTTGCCCAGCGAGCCTCCCGCTTTGAATTTACCAAATATGTTCCCCGAAATAGCCCTTATTTCACCCCCGTCTATCACCCCGTGGACAATTTTGCCCTGCCACTTAAATCTGGCCAGCTTCATATTCTCTCCTTGCCAGCTTGAATAGATATTGATAGGTAAACGCTAGCACAATCGTAACCCTAACACCTCTTATTGTCAAGGAATAAGAGCCTGGCCTGCGGTTTAAAATGGTGACAAAAATGGCTGGCCTGATATAGAACATTTGTGCTATTTTAATACCGCAACTCAAAAAGCGAGGGAAATGATGAAACTCCTTAAACTGGCCGTGGAAAAACAGCGGTGGGATCTGGCGGCCCATACCATCATCCTGGCCGCGGCACGGACTTTAAATAAGGAGGACAGACCACATGCCAGCCAGAGCAAAGCAAAAATCAAACGCAGCCAGGAAAAAGGCAACCGCTAAACAGAGCGGTTTCTACCAGAAAGCGCTTGATGAAGCCGAGCGCCTTGACTTTGAGCTTGCTTCAGGCGTCAATGGCATTGACGATGAAATCGCCCTGCTGCGGGTGAAAATCAAGTCCATGCTGGGTGACGACCCCAGGAATATCAAGCTCATCGTGAAAGCGACCAATGCCCTGGAGAGGCTGGTGCGCACCAGATACAAGATAAGCAAAGAGCAGAGGAAAGGATTGAAGGAGGCCATCGGCAATGTCCTCAAAGAGGTCGCCCTCCCCCTTGGCATCAGCATCGCCACCACCCTCAGCAAATAAAGACTCGGCCAGTGGACTTGCCGCGCGCCAGCTGCGCCCCTACCAGCGCGAGATAGCTCTGGCCATACTGGACAGCGTCTTTGGCCGCAAGGGGCTGACGTTTTCCGTGGAAATCGCCCGCCAGGGTGGTAAAAACGAGCTTTCGGCACAGCTGGAACTGTTACTGCTGACGTTATACATGGCCGAGCCGCAGAACCTGGTGAAGTGCTCCCCCACCTTCAAACCGCAGACAGTCATCTCCATGACCCGCCTCAAGGACCGGCTGAACGAGGCCGGTTTTGAAAGCATCTGGCGGGCGGAACTGGGCTATATCATCAGGCTGGGCAATGCCCGGGCCATATTCCTTTCCGCCGATGAGTCCGCCAATGTGGTGGGCAATACCGCCCACATCCTGCTGGAGGTGGACGAGTCGCAGGACGTAAACAAGGAGAAATACAGTAAGGAGTTCAAACCCATGGGCGCCACCACCAACGTCACCACCGTACACTACGGCACCACCTGGGACGATTCCACACTGCTGGAAGAGGTGAAGCAGACCAACCTTGAGCTGGAAAGAAG
>VGOH01000244.1 GCA_016875955.1 Chloroflexota bacterium | reverse complement strand
CTATCGGCACCGGCAGGATCGGCAGGTTCAGGGTTTCCTGCCCGCCGGAGGTCAGTTGCACCGACGGCGGTTCATAGGCAAAAGAAAGAGTTCGGGTAGCGCGGTTGCCGGAAGCGTCTTTGACCGCCACCGCCAGGAGATAATCCTGGCCCGCGGAGGGGTACAGGACGGGGTATTCAAGCACATAAGCCCCGTCCTGCACATGGTAGGCCAGATAAACATCGGTATTCTCGGGGCCGCCGGTAAAACGCACGCTCTCCACCTGGGGCGAGGGGTCCACGTTGTCTGTGACCCTGAACCGGACTTTCCCTAAACTGTCGGTCTCGCCATGGTTAGGCAAGGCAACAGACTCCTTAAAAAACTCCACTGTAGGAGGAGTCCGGTCCAGAACTATCTGGCCCAAATCCAGGGCAGGACGGTTACCAGCTTGATCCTGAGCAAAGGCAGTCAATTGCCAGTCGCCATCGGCTAAAGCATTGTAGTTGACCGTTACTAGATAATTACCTCCGTCCAACTGGGTTACGGTGCCATTGAAAGTCTGTTGATTCCCGCTTTGGCCTTCCAAAGCTGTTACGCCGCTGCTGACGATTCTTTGGTTGCCCCAGCCCATACCAGTTCGCACCGCAACGATCAAGGTGATCTTCTTGTTAATCCGGTCAATGTCATACGACAGTATCTGCGGCGGCTGTAAGATGTAGATGATTTGCGTTGTCCCGCCCCATTTGGCATATACACCGTCTGTGCTGCGCAACGTATGGTTGACTGACACTCCGCCAATATTACCGGGAGACGGAACTGTGTAATTTAGGGGAAAAGTACACTCCGTCTGGCCAGCGGGGATGGTGCAGCTACCGACGCCCATCGAAAAAACCTGGTCATACGGCCTGGCTGCAACCTGCACCTTCATCTGGGTTACGACGATAGCAGGGTCGGTTAAATAGAAACCCCCTCCGTTAGCATAGCTTTGAGTCCAGCCGGAATCAGAACGGTAATATTGCATGCCTGTCCAGTTGGGCGGAGGCGTAACTCCATTCGATAGAACGACGTTGTAGGACATCCCAAACGGATAGCCATTGCTGGCCGGGTAATAAGCTGGCGAACTGCCGCCATAAGAGACATCCGCCCGTATGTACACATAATTGGCATCCTGATAGATTTCTGGAGCCATCTGGGCCGCTTGCAAAATGTTTGGTCGATGGGTGATGTAGACGCCGTAATCAGGATTTTCCGGTTTCCAATTCGAGCGCGGCAACCTGTATAAAAATTTCATCGGGTTCTCATAGACCATCATACCCGGCGTATACGCCTCATACCCTACCAACCCCGAGCCGGGGATAAACTCTGTGGTATTATCAGGATTGTAAACCGCCACCAGCTCCGGTTTCGGGTCCAGGGTGCCGTCAAACCGCACCGTCCGGGTAAGCACAGCTTGATTGCCGGCTTTGTCTGTCAAAACAAAACGCAGCCCCAGAGGACCGTCACGGGCAGGCAGGTAGCTGCTTACCAATGAGTTTGTCCCGCCGCCAATCCCCGCTTCCTGTGTCGCAGAGTTATACCACCCCGATTTCGATGTATAGACCGTACCAGTATCAGGATAATAGCTCTCAAACTGCACCGCGGCGACGCCGGACAGGTCGCTGACGTTCTTCAGCCAAACCTGATAGACATAAAACCCGGTAAGCAGGGCATTCTCCGACAACGCCCGTCGAGTAGCATGATAAATATATGACCACCATTCCCCTGCCGCGGGCGGCGTCCGGTCCACAACCAGGGAA
>VGOH01000243.1 GCA_016875955.1 Chloroflexota bacterium | reverse complement strand
CTTGGCCATCAGGGGGTCACCGATACCTTCCCAGGCCTCTATGTACTTTGGGATGGGCGGAATGAGGGGGTCTTTCATCTCAGCTATCTTCTGGCTGTATATTTCAATCTTGCCCGATGGGGTGGGGAAAGGATGACGGGCCGGGTCCTCAATCTGTTCTCTGAAGGCTACCCAGGGCTGGTCAAGGGGAATGGGGTGAATTCCCTGGCGCTTAAAAACTTCGTAGTCAGGGAGGTCCGGCGTGGCGGCGGCAAATTCCCTGAGCCAGTCCTCGTCAGATTTATTATTGTAATCAGGGATACCCAGGCGGGCAGCCAGCTCGGTGAAGATGGCCAGGTCGGCCTTGGTCTGAGGTAGTGGTTCTATGGCCTTGTCCATGTGAATAAAGTAAGGCCCTCCGCCCCAGGGCTGCGCGATATCTATGCGCTCTAACGTGGTGGTGACGGGGAGGATAATATCAGCGTAGCGGGCCGTTGGCGTCATAAAAAGTTCATGGATGATAATGAACTCCGGCGTCTGGAACGCGGCCACGCCTTTATTGGTATTGAGAAACTGGTTTAAAATGTTGCAGCCCATGATATAGAGCAGCTTGATATCGCTGGGATAACCCCCGGCTTTCCCTTTCAGCATGGCATCAAAAATATCGATTATATTCACCACCGGGTTCGGGCTTTCCGGTGCCGGCAGAGTTTTGCCCAGTTTACCCAGGGAGATGTGGCCGGTGCCACCGCTGGCGTAGCCACCGGTAATCCCTATGTTGCCGGTCATTGCCGCCAGAGTGCTCGCTGCCCGGTGGTACTGCTCCCCGAAAGCCGTCCTTCCCGGGGCCCAGCTGGCATAGAGGATGGCCGGTTTAAGGGTGGCGTAATCCCGGGCCAGTTGCTTTGTGGTTTCAGCGGGCACGCCGGTGATAGCCTCGGCCCACTCAGGCGTCTTGGGCACCCCATCTTCCTCGCCAATGACATAAGCTTTGAATTTATCAAACCCCACTGTGTAAGTCTCTATGAAGTGATGGTCATAGAGTTTTTCACTGAGCATGACATGGGCCATGGCGATGAGCAGGGCCGTATCCGTCCCCGGCCTTATGGGGACCCACTGTTCGGCAAAGGCTTTCGCGGAGATGGAGTACCTCGGGTCAACACAGATAATTTTGGCGCCAGCTTTCTTCGCCTCAGATAAAAAGTGGAGGGTGTCAGGGCCAAATCGCGTGGCCACCGGGTTCCAGCCCCACATGATGATTAACCTGGAGTGAAGGAAGGTATCGGCGGTGCTGCCGGTATAAATGGTGCCAAAAGTGGTCATGGAGGAAAAATGGGCGGCTTCATCCGAGGCCAGGCCCCACCAGGTCGTGCACCCCCCGAAAAGGTTAAAAAAGCGCAGGCCAGCTTTCTGAATGCCGTGCAGAGGGCTCATGGAGCCGGCGTAGTCCATGAGAAAAATGGACGTGCCCCCGTGCTGTTTCTTGACTCTCTGCAGTTCCCGGGCGACCGTGTCCAGCGCCTCTTCCCATGATATCAGCGCGAATTTCCCGCTGCCCCGCGGCCCCACCCTTTTTAAGGGCTGTCTGAGGCGGTCCTTGGCGTACACGACCTCCTTCTGGGCCAGGCCCTTGGGGCATGGTTTTAAGTGCGGATATCTTCTATCTGTACCAACGCGAACAATCTCTCCCCTGTCAACGTAAACCTGAAGCAGACACCGCCCCCCGCAGTCATAGTAGCAACTGGTGGTCACCACCCTGCTTTCTGAACCGGAACCGGGCTTCCTTTTCATAATGCACCT
>VGOH01000242.1 GCA_016875955.1 Chloroflexota bacterium | reverse complement strand
ACACCACCATCTTATCATTATCGGCGATGCTTCGGAAAGCTTCAAACCTCTCGCCTGAAGTTTCACCATAAGAAATTTTTTAGTGTGTCTTGAATGCAAGCTAAAGGGAAAACCGCTGTCAAATCCGTTCTCAACTCGGTAAAAATAATAGGTGCCGGCGCGAGCTACCAAAGATTTGGCTGCATTTTATGCCCATCCCCGTCATAATTGATGTTTTTCGCCATTATCAGGAAAGGACTGGTGGTGGTGCAGGGTCTTTTATCTCAGCTAAAGGCGTCCGACCACAAAAAGGCAACAGTAACCCCAGGGTAAGTCTGTGTTTAAGGCCTGAAGCGGTGAAAACGCTTGGGAGGATTGCCGGAAAGATGGGCGAACTCCTCGACGTCAAAGATCCCGTATTCGGTCTCGGTGTATACCACCAGCACCCAGGCGGCCCCGCCCAGGTGCTGAGCCCGCAATCTACGAATGCCCCGGTCGGCCAGTTCTTGTCCGCGGTCGGTCTTGTAGGCACAGGCTACATTGTAGAGAGTGAGAGTCAGGTAGATGTGGGCCAGACAGGCCAGATGCTGCTTGCTGGGAAAGCTCTCGATGTACCACCCCTGTTTGAGTTCACGGTGGAGTTTATTCTCCATCTCGGCCCTCTTTCGGTAGAGCTCCACGATGCGTAGGGGATGATCCACGGGTAAGGTGGTTAACAGCACCCTTTGCTCTTCCAGGGGAACTTCTTTATGTTTCCACCGGGTCACTACCACTGCGTTCAAGGTCGGCTTGGGCCCCCTCCGCTCTTCGGGCGGCTGGTAGGCATCATAGGTGGTCAGCCCTTTCACCCCCACCGCTCTAATCTCGCTATCATTTTCGATTATCGCCCCTTCTTTCATGAGAGCCAGGCCCCGGGCATCCTGGGTGACGCACATGCTGCTATCGGCAGGCACGATGAAGTCTACCTTCTCCTCATGCTTCAACTGCCACAAGGTGCCTCCCACGCAGTAGGCACCATCGATGAGCAGCACCCGGACCCGTACCCCTTTTGCCTTAGCTGCCCGCACCAGCGCCATGGCCTGGGGATACTCACTGGCGCCCACCTTCTTCACCTGGGCCGCCACTACGGTATTGGATTTAACCCCCCGCAGGGAAAGAAGGAGATAGCCGTGACGGCTAGAGGTGACTGTCCTAACCCGACCCCATTTATCCTTCACCTCCCGGGTAGTGATGACCCGCCCCGCCCCCGGATAGTTCTCTGTGGTGTGCAGTTCCGAGCCGTCCAGGCTGAAGACGTTGTCATCTACCAATTTGGCCTTAACCAGGTTCACCACCGAACCATCAAAGATGCCCTCGGACTCCTCCTCCGTCAGACGCTCCAAGGCATCGGCTACGGTGTTCTTATGGATAGGGCGGGCCTGGCCCTTGCCCCGCTGACAGAAGCCCTCCTCCACCTGCTTGGCAGTAAAGCCGATGCGACGCAGCAAGCCGGCGTCGCTGAAGAGATGGGTGGGCAGCTGATTCTGGGAGCTTAAGCCCATGATGACTTTGGCACAGTAGGTGGTCATCATGAGCACCATGGGCACCATTCGTCTCTGGTAATCCCCTTCCACTGCCAGACGGTCCAGCATGCCCACCTGATCCATGAGGGCAAAGAATTCGTCCACCACCCCTACGCCGGTAGGAGTCAGGTCCACATACTCCTTGCGGGCAATGGCGGCTGCCACTGTCTTCTGGTTGCGAGTATACGCCGCCCAGCGCGGTCTGGTCTTACTCAAAGGAGCCTGCCCTGAGCCTGTCGAAGGGATAGCTCTCTTCCCGGGCCTCCCCCAGGGCTTCCCATATTCGGTCGAGATCA
>VGOH01000241.1 GCA_016875955.1 Chloroflexota bacterium | reverse complement strand
GTTGCCGGTGGCGTTGACAACGTTGCTCATTCCGGCAAAGGTGAAGCCCCTCTCGGTGCCAACACGGTCGGCCAGCACCACGTGAACCTTGTTTTCAATAGTCCTGGCTCTGGCAACGCAATTAAGAGCATCGGCACGGCCCTCGGGGAAGTTCGTGGACAGCACCACGATGTCGGCGCCCAGCAACGTCATAATCCGGGCGCTCTCGGGGAAGAGGATATCGTAGCAGATATGGATGCCCACTTTGCCAATGGGAGTCGCCCAGACCTGGAAGGGCCGGTCGCCTTTGTCGACAAAGCGGTCAATGCCCAGAAAGGGGAGGTGTATCTTGCGGTAGCTGCCGATAAGCCCCTTCGGCCCGACAAAGGCGGCGGCATTGAACAGTTTAGCGCCGTCCTTCTCCAGAAGACCATAAACGACGTAAACGTTCCGCTGTTTACAGAGGGGAGTCAGCTCCTCGGTGCTCGGCCCGGGAATCGTTTCCGCATAGGGCAGCGCCTCCTGGCGACTTTTGAAGACATAGCCGGTGAGGTGGCATTCCGGGAAAACTACTAAATTCGCTCCTTTGCCGGCGGCACTTTTCACCATCCTGAGCATACCTGTCATATTGTCCTGGTTCTGCATCAACTTGGGGTCAGTCTGGGCGGCAGCCATTTTAACTATTTCCGACATATAACACCTCTTATAAGTTGTGCGCTCTGACGCAACCTTTAAACCTTGGCGGCGACCAATTTTTTCAGTCGGTTTATTATGGCCGCGTTCTGCTCTTGCGTGAAAGCATCAACGCCGCCATCCCGCGCACCGGTTATCCCATCCACGGTGCCTTTTGCGTTCAGTTCCTTGAGCAGGGCGCCTTCCCATTCCGCAGACGGGACAATGTCCTTCCGGCATAATATAGATAGCGCGGCCAGCAGTCCGTACGCTCCCCAGTTGGAAACGGTGGCGATTATCAGGTGATTGACCGGGGTGATAGCCGGCTCATCGGGCAGGCTCGGTACCTGCGTGATTTGGGCGGCATATTTGCCCATGCCGATTTCATTGCCACCGTCCCCTATGCCCAGAGTGTTTTCGGTGGCGGCGAAAAGGTAGTCCACCTTGGCGTTAAATTCGGAGATGTCCCGGCCTCTCATATTCAGGTAACGGCGATTCTTGGTAAGGCCGCATCTCTCTATGGACATCACCATCGCCGGCTTGATTTGGGCCAGAAGTTTGCCGGCAAATTGGGCGCTTTTTTCATGGTCGGTAATGGGGAATTCAATTACTTCTCCCTGCTGCTCACCGCCGAGATTGAGAAGGGAGAAACAGTAATGGTCAGTTACGTAGAAAACCTCAAAGCCCAGACCGTGCAGTGCTCTGCCGAGGGCAATGGCGCCCGGTGGGCCATCTGTCTCCGGCACCTGCGAGCTTAAAATGTAAAAGCCGGTGGTGATAATCACCGGCTTCTTCCCGGGAGCCCGCTGGGAAAGTATCCACTGGGCGGCTTCCTTACAGTAATCTGCGGGCAGGAAGGGGCGCAGGGCGGAGATACCGCGTTTGTCCTGGTCAAGGATGATGTCTTCTATTGAGGAATTTCTCTTCTTGGCTGTAACCATTGGTTCACCTACGCTAATATAATATTTACCAGCTTGTCAAGGACGGAGAAGTGATTTGATGGCTTCTATTTGTAGTTCATATTTTTGCCGCAGGGCCACGGCCTGCGCTCCTTTCACCTGTTGGAATTTTATACTATCTCCCGGCTTGGCCTGTGCCACTTTCGGTATGTCCACGCTGATGATGGTGGCGATTTTGGTGTAGCCGCCGGTGGTCTGCCGGTCAGCGAGCAGGATAATGGGCAAGCCGTCT
>VGOH01000240.1 GCA_016875955.1 Chloroflexota bacterium | reverse complement strand
CGCTGCACTCACCGCGGATACTTTCGGCGTTGTTCGCTGCCCGACGGTCAAGAGACAATCCATGCCAGCCTATGAGCCCAGGCCAATCAAGGGCATCGGCGTGACCTATGCCACCTCAACCATGGGGGCGGACCATACCTCCGGTTACATGATTGCCCCGGAGATACTGGGGGTCGGCGGCAAGATGGACCCGGCGAGCAAGGGCATGGAGAAAGCGGAGGCATCGCGCAACTTCCAGTACGCTACTGCGTTCATTGACACCAGTGGCCACTGCCTGTTCATCGCCTTCGCCATCCTGGACATCGCCTCCGGCATGGAGGGCATGGTTGAGGAGTGCAACGGCGTGCTCGGCACCAACTGGACGGTGAAAGACGTTGGCCGACTTGGCGGTGACATCGTCAAGATGGAGCGCGCCTTCAACCTGGCCGCTGGCTTCACCAAGGCCGATGACCGCATACCGGAGTTCATGAAGTATGAGAAGCTGCCACCTCACAATGTGGTTTACGACGTGCCCGATGAGGTGCTGGATAAAGTACATAACCCCTAAACCAAATACATCAAACCCTGACCACAGGCCCCCTTCGCTATCCTGCGGAGGGGGCTTTCTTCATCTCCTAAAAATACGTTATAATTAAAGATTAGAATTAGATGTAATATCGGATGAGGAATGTGCCATGAACAAGGTTGAAGTCAGGCTTTATGCCAGCTTGCGCAAGTATCACCCCAGTTCCGGGGACAGCGATGCCTTTAACCTGGAACTGGCAGCCCAGGCTAAACTCGGTGACCTGATAGCTAAACTCAAAATCCCCCGCCAGGAAATTGGGGTGCTCATGGTAAACGGCAAGTGGCAGAAGGAAACTCAACCCCTCAAAGATGGGGACAGGGTAGGTATTTTCCCGCTCATCGGTGGGGGATAAGTAATGATTGAGGTGCATCTTTACGGCAAACTGCGCCGCTTTACCGATAACCTGGACCCCTCCCGGGACTCCATAATCAATGTCCCCGTCAAAGACGGGTTCACTATCGGAGACATCGTTAAAAGCCTTGGCATACCATTGGAGGAACTGGGCAGTAATATTTTTCTGAACGGCGAATATTCCGCGCTGACCAGGAAGGTGAGCGACGGTGACCGTCTGGGCATCTTTCCAGATGATATGAAGCTCCTTTACAAGTGGTATTTTGATAAAGTTTCTTAACACGTAAGGCAAATGAAATTGTATCGGGCACCGCGCGGCACAACCGATATCCTGCCAGAGGAGCAGGCCTGCTGGCGTTACATTGAGGAGAAAGCCGCCCGCATCTGCCAGCTCTATGGCTATGAGCGCATTGATTCCCCGGCATTTGAGGACACCTCCCTTTTCACCCGCAGTGTCGGCGCGGGGACTGACATCGTGGAGAAGGAGATGTACTCCTTCACCGATAAAGGTGGCAACCAGCTCACACTGCGCCCGGAAGGCACGGCGCCGGTTTGCCGCGCCTACCTGCAGCACGGGCTCCACAGTCGACCGCAGCCGGTCAAGCTCTACTATCTGGCCTCCATCTTCAGATATGAAAGGCCTCAGGCGGGAAGATACCGGCAGCACTACCAGTTTGGCTGCGAGGCCATCGGTGACGATGACCCCGCCATTGATGTGGAAAATATTGCCCTGGCCTGGCAGTTTTTAGGCTCGCTTGGCCTTAAGCATCTCACCCTCCAGTTGAACAGCATCGGCTGCAAGCGGTGTCGGCCCGACTACCTGAAAGCCCTGCAGGAGTACTATGCCGGCCGGGTGGCGACTTTATGTAAAGACTGCCGGCAAAGGCTGAGCCGCAACCTGCTGCGGCTGCTGGACTGCAAGCAGCCGTCCTGTCAGGA
>VGOH01000239.1 GCA_016875955.1 Chloroflexota bacterium | reverse complement strand
GCCTGGCTCTCCCCACGCCCCCCGCCCCGCCCCAGGTGCAAAAGTAGGAACGGAATATATTGATTCTCATAGGTTCTCCTGCTTATCGTCCACGTAAAGTTTAGCCTGGCGGACCCTAGCTCTCCGTCCGTGAAGCTGCAAGCCGTTCTGGAACTGGTGCATCCACTCCTTGCCCCAAAGGGCGTAATCCCTGTCGACGTTCTCTCCGCCTGTATTAGCTCTATCCGAATGGTACTGAGCCTGGGCCATGGTAGCGTAGGCGGCGGCGCCTGTTGCCAGCAAGCTCAAAAACCTGGCCGGGACTGTGCAAGTCTGGCTATCGAGTGTATGCAAAGATGACCAGTACACGTAGCAATTTCCGCCGTTGCCGGTGTAACCGTCAATCAAGGCGATGGTGGACTGGTAGAGGGTGAAGCGCCTGAACTGCGCGGTGGTTTCATCTACCGGAAACTCCACCTTATCGATGCTGATTAAATTAGCGATGCCTGACACCCCTGAAATATCGATAATGGCTGAACCGTTCGTAGTAGCGACGGTGGACTTCATCTCCCTGGGTATGGCGTGGGACAGGTCCTCGAGGGCTCTGGTGATAGCGCGGTCAATCTCGTCATTAGTCCATCGGTAGTTTTGGGCGTCCTCATCCTTCAAATCCCTGCGGACCAGTGTTCTCATAGTTGAAATCGTCATAATTACTGCACTCCTTCAGATAGTAGGGGGGGCGCAAGGACAACACCCCCCCCGGTCCCTGGGAAGGGTAAGGCTGTGCGATTGTTTCGCCTCACTCTCAAAGACATTCAAGTCTCCTTGTGGGGGGGGCTGTTATCCCCCCCCACGTTAAAGGAGGTGCTAGGGGCGGCGTCATCCCTATTGGACCGGGCGGCCGTTGCCCTAGCTTTCCCCTTATCCGGGCTTATTAAGCCTGCGTGCTATCGGCTCTGCTGTTCAAGAAGAACAAAACCTCGGTTGCCGATAGTGCGATGCCGATGATGGTAGTTGCGTCATTTTGGGTAGATGGTGCGGTTTCGGTGATCATACCGCTATTGCTGCCCTCATCGACATAGACATAGTTGCCTGGCGTAGCGCCGCTATAACCGCCGACTATAGCTATATGGCTGGCTGGTATAACGTCTTCGATAGCGCCGTCTGCCAGGGCAACCAATCTTCCCTGCACCACGCTGCCGGCGGTAGCCAGCGCCTTCTTCCATCCGGTGCTATACCCCAGCACGTCTCCGCGCTTAACGGCAGCAGCCAGGGTAATGGTGGGCGCTTGCGGTCCGGGGCTCCAAAGAATCTGCCTGTCTTTACCTGGGTCTGCAAAAGCCATGATTCAACTCCTTTCCTAATCCTGGACACCGATCAGGGCTGCTCTGCGCTGCAAGCAGAAATCGACCAAGCTCACATACCACTTAATGCGGGTTCTCTTGGCGTCCTTCGTCTCCATCTGGCCGATAGGCTGGATTTGAAGTCCGCCGGCGCCTGTAATGCCGCAAAGAGCGCCCTCTCCGAACTGCAGGGCGTAGATTGTGCTATTCGCTCCGCCTGTGGTGGCTGTCTCAAGGCTATTGGCTACGGTGCCGGTATCAAGAATCCAGTCATTGATACCGATGGGGATACCGTTATAGAGCTGCACAAACTCGCCCAGCTTCCCGGTGCCGACTTCAAGGTTACTGCCGGCTGCCCTGGCCAGGGCGTTTATCTTCCTGCGGCTTCTCCGGCTCATCAAAAGCAAGTCTGGCTTTCCGCCTTTAACGGCGTCTATAAGCTCATCGAGCTTGGCCAGTGTTAGCGTTGCGCCCGAGGCGCCCATAGCTAACAGCTGGGCGGAAGCTGAACCAACATTAATCAACTTCCGTATGCCGTCAAACATATTAGCGTCCGATGTGGTGTCTCCGT
>VGOH01000238.1 GCA_016875955.1 Chloroflexota bacterium | reverse complement strand
GGGAGTCCACGCCGCGCCGGTTGGCCCAGACCATAACCTCGGCCTCAGTGGCGGCATCATCTGGTGGCATGCCCACCTTTGTCAGTATCTCTTTGACGAAACCCTGCAATGGTTTCCAGGCGATTACTTTGACATTGCTCTGTGCCATAGTACTCCTTTCTCTATTCGCTTAACGCCGGGACCGGATTTTCGCCGCTGCCGAGCTTATCCTCTCCAGCCCTTTTTTGATATTCTCCTGGGATGTGGCATAGGACAGCCTGATATAGCCATCACCGTACCGGCCAAAGTGTGTCCCGGGTAGAGTGGCCACCCCGGCTTCATTCAGGAGATAATCAGCAAACTGATTGCAGTCCACCCCCAGCTTCCTGACGTTGGGGAATACATAAAAGGCACCTTTAGGTCGGCGGCAGCTTATGCCCGGGATTTGATTCAGCCCGTCCACTATCAGGTCGCGTCTCTTTTTGAACTCGCTTACCATCTTGGGCACGCTGTCCTGCGGGCCAGTCAGCGCCTCAATGCCGGCATACTGGATAAAAGGCGCGGTGCAGGACACGCTGTTGGTAATCAAACGCACCACAGGCTCAACCAGTTCCGGGGGCATAACGGCGTACCCCAGGCGCCACCCGGTCATGGCATAGGTCTTGGAAAAGCCGTTGAGCAGTATGGTCCGGTCCAGCATGCCGGGCAGGCTGGCGATGCTGTGATGTTTTCCCTCATAAATAATATGTTCATATACCTCGTCAGAAAAGACAGTGATGTTGTGCTTCTGAGCAATCTCGGCGATGGCGCGGATATCGTCTTCTTCCAGCACGCCGCCGGTCGGGTTGTGGGGGGAGTTGAGGATAATCAGCTTGGTACGCGGGGTCACCTTTGACTTCAGCTCATCAATATCAAAGCGAAAATCGAGTTCCTCATGGAGACGCACCGGCACGGCCCTGGCACCGCTGAAATTTATCATTGATTCGTAGATTGGATACAGCGGATTGGGATAGATGGCCTCGTCTCCCCGGTCAAGCAGCGCCAGTATTGAGTAGAACATGATGGGTTTGGCCCCCGGGGTTACGATAACGCGTTGCGGGTCTACGGAGACACCGCGTGTTTTTTCCATCTCCCTGGCGATTTCAACCCGTACCGGAACTATTCCCTGGGAGTTACAGTAGTGAGTGTAACCTTTGTTCAGCGCCTCAGTGGCGGCATCGCGGATATTCCGGGGCGTATCAAAATCTGGCTCGCCGATTTCCAGGTGGACTACGTCCTTCCCCTTGGCTTCCAGAGCTTGAGCCCGCGCCAGAACCTGAAAGGCAGTCTCCGTCCCTAATCGGGCCATTCTTTTGGAAAGTTTCATTGTCAGTTACCCTCCTGAGTCAGTTATGTTTGCTTCCGATTACGGCATTTTCTCTATTTGCACAAGGCAACTATTGCTGGGGAAGGCGCCTGCGGGAGACGTTTTATCTCTGGTAAGCACATTCACGCAGCCTCCGTGGTCAAGGCCATGAGCATCCGGCTCAAACCAGGTGCCTTCGTCCAGGCTGGCGACCCCGGGCAGGATGTTTTTCGTTACTTTGGCGGCGGTGAGGAGCTGACCGCGGTCATTGTATATTTTAACCTTGTCACCATCGGCGATGCCCCGTGGGCCTGCGTCAGCGGGGTTGAGCCAGACGGCATCATCAGCCAGCGCTTTCAGGCGAGAGATATTGTGCCACTGGGAGTGTACCCTGGCTCTGGTGTGGGGGCTGACCAGCTGAATGGGGTACTTGGCCATCAGGGGGTCACCGATACCTTCCCAGGCCTCTATGTACTTTGGGATGGGCGGAATGAGGGGGTCTTTCATCTCAGCTATCTTCTGGCTGTATATTTCAATCTTGCCCGATGGGGTGGGAAAAGGATGACGGGC
>VGOH01000237.1 GCA_016875955.1 Chloroflexota bacterium | reverse complement strand
CGGGGATATTGCCATCGGCAAACTCACGGACAACACGTTCCTCAAATCGCCTGATGCGGACCATCGTGCGGAACATCCAGAGCAGTTTTTCCTTTTGGATAGCCATAGTGCTCCCTTCTCTGTAATCGGGGTTACTCAGCGGGAATTATGCAGCAAGTTGATGTTTTGCGTACCAGAGTATTTCAATCAGCCCCAGTTATTATATAACACCTTTTTCCGAAATGTGAAATTGGCCATCAGGACGGTCAAAAACGTTGCCCGTCGGCGCTGATATCTCCTTTTGTATTATTTCAATATCATAAGAAAAAACGGGGCGGGGGCTGATGCCAGCGGCACATTTGACAAATATTGGGCGAGAGTTGAAAATGTGGTAAATGCGCTTCATTCCATTGCGGTTCAGGGCGGGCGCATGTTCACCGTATGTAGTCAATGACAAGGAGGAAACAGGCATGGGACGTAAAGCCAGGGTAGGCTTCACCAAGGATTACTATGACAAGGACGGCAATTTCATTCTGGACTGCCCGGGATTCAGGTCTCTGCAAAAGGTGCCGGGCATTGAGCGTGAGGTCTTTGCCGAGATGCTGCCTGAAGTTGCCCCCCGGCAGATAGAGAATTATGATATCGTGGTCACCCGCACCTTCTCCAGATGGACGAAAAACAGTTTCGTGGGCAATGACCGGGTTCTTTCCCTGCACCGCAACGGCGTTGGCTATGACCGGATTGATGTTCCGGCACTGACTGAAGCCGGAGTACTGCTGTGCATCACACCGGCGGCCGTGCGCCGACCGGTCGCGGTGGCCATCATCACGTTCCTGCTCGCCCTCAGCACGCGCCTGTTGCTCAAGCATCAGCTCACCAGAGAGGGGAAGTGGGGCGAGGTTTCCAAACACCATGGCTATGGCCTGGTGGGCCGGACGCTGGGGTCGCTGGGGGTGGGCAACATAGGACACGAGATGTTCAAGCTGGCCAAGCCTTTCGGCATGAGGCACATCGCCTATGACCCCTACCTCAAACAGAAAGATGTGGACGAGGTTGGCGTGAAGCTGGTGGATATGGATACCGTGCTCTCCGAATCTGATTTCCTGAACATCAGCTGTCCGCTGAACGAGAAGACCCGTCATTTGGTTGGTGAGAAAGAGCTGAAAAAGATGAAGCCGACTGCTTTCCTGATAAATACCGCTCGCGGGCCAATTATTGATGAGGCTGTGCTCCTCAGGGCGCTGCGGGAGCGGTGGATACAGGGAGCGGCGCTTGATGTCTTTGAGCAGGAACCAACTCCGCCGGATAACCCGCTGTTTAAGCTGGACAACGTCATCGTTACCGCCCACGCCATGGCTTTCACCGACGAATTTCTCAATGCCGTATGGGAAATCATCGCCAAGCAGATAACGCAGCTCATGCACGGGGAAAAGCCCGACGGCATCGTGAACCGGGAAGTCTGGGACCAGCCGAAATTCCAGTCCAGGCTGAAGCGGTTCCTGGCGCAGATTAAAAGCTGAAAAAGGGAGGAGTAAAAAATTGAAGAAGAACCGCGTGAAGGAATTCTGGCGCGAAGGGAAGGCCGCTGTTGGTGTCTGGATGGTGCTGGGCAGTCCCATCACCGCGGAAATCATTGCCAACCTGGGGTACGACTGGATAGTGATTGACACCGAGCATGGTTCTATTGATATTGGCACGACGCAGTCCATTATACAGGCAGTATCATATACCGGCGCGGTGCCGATGGTCAGGGTAGCCTGGAACGACCCGGCGCTGATAAAGCGCGCCCTGGACGCCGGTGCTTACGGGCTGGTGATACCTATGGTGAACAGCCGTGAGGAGGCGGTACAGGCCGTGCAGGCCGCCCGTTATCCCCCTCTTGGCATCCGGAGCTACGGTGGACCGCGGGCACGGCTATATGGCGGGGCG
>VGOH01000236.1 GCA_016875955.1 Chloroflexota bacterium | reverse complement strand
GCGTTAAGCGGCATCGGCGACTCCCTGAGCAATCTCGGCTCGCGGTGCAAGGCCCTCGGCTCGACTTTGACCCTGGGGCTAACTGCGCCCCTGGTGGCCGTGGGCGGCGGGGCGATCAAGATGGCCGCCGACTTCGAGACGGCCATGAACAACGTCAACTCCATTGCCTTTCTGCCACAGGCGCAGCTAAAGGCCCTGGGACAGTCAGTCATAGATCTGAGCAAGACCGTCCCGCAAGGGCCGGAGGTCTTGGCGAAGGCCCTCTACGACATCTATTCCAGCGGCTTCCAGGGCAAGGAAGCCCTGGACGTGCTCAACTCCTCGGCCCAGGCCGCCAGCGCCGGCATGACCGACGCCTTCACCTCCGGCAAGGCGCTGATGGCGGTGATCAACTCCTATCCCAAAGGGATGTACGACGCCAAGACGGCCAGTGACTTACTTTTCCAGACCGTTAACCTGGGCGTATTGACCTTTGAAGAATTAGCCTCTCAGATTGGTGATGTTCTGCCTACAGCGGCGACGACGGGGGTAAGTCTAAAGGAAATTGGCGCAGCGCTGGCGACCATGACGCGTGGTGGCATTAGCGCGGCCGAATCAGTCACGGCGCTCAATCAAATGCTGCTGAGTTACATTGACCCGTCTGACGAAGCTATTGGTCTGGCAAATAAACTCGGTATAGAGTTTAACGTTCAAGCGATTCAGGCTAAGGGGTTGGCGGGCGTAATGAATGACCTGGCTTCAAAGGTGGGACTATATGAGGTCGTATCTACGGGAGCAGACGCAGCCATTAAGGCCCAAGTTACTTCGATCAAGGAGCAAATCCTGGCCTTAGATCAACAGGCGGCGGCTTTAGGGCCACCGACAAAGGCGAATAAGGCGCTACGTGATGCCATTAGTGATCAGAAAGAAGCATTGAACTTACAACGCCGCGAACTCCTAATGGCTAAAGACGCGAACATTGATTATAACGTTGTTCTAGCCGAGATGTCAAAACGTACAGGATTGCAAGCTGAGCAACTAGCTATTCTCTTCCCTAATGTGCGCGCCCTAAAGGCGGCATTATCATTGACGCGCGAGGAAGGGGCAGTCTTCAATGAAATGCTGGTTGGCATGGGGGCGGCCACCGAAGGCGCAGGGGCGACGCAAAAGGCCCTGGCGGAGCAGGCCAAGAGCACGGCGTTTCAATTCGAGATTCTCAAGAACAACGTGCAGGCCCTGGGCATTCAGGTAGGCTCGGTCCTCCTGCCCCCGCTGAATCAACTCATGGGAATGCTGACCCCCATCGTACAGAAGGTAGCAGAGACGGCAAAGGCGTTCCTGGAGGCTCATCCGCAAGTGGGGGCAATCGCCCTGGCTATAGGCGGGCTGGTGGCCGCGGCAGGGCCGGTCCTGATGATCTTCGGCACGCTGGCTACTGTAGTCGGGGCGCTGCTCTCGCCCCTCGGCCTGCTGGTCGGCGTGGTGGTCGGCCTGGCGGCGGCCTGGATGACGAACTTCGGCGGGATACGCGATGCCGTACAAGGGGCATGGTCGGCAATCGAGCCTATTTTCAAGCTCATTATTTCCTTCATTGGCGAGCTGGTCAAGGCATTCCAGAGTGGGGGCTTGCAAGGGGCGCTGACCACCTGGGAGGCCCTTTGGCCTAAGTTCTCTGCGGCTGTAACTGGCTGGATCGGGCCAGTCATCCCGACCCTGCTTGCTAAATTAGGAGAGCTGGCCAGTCGGATGCTTTCTTGGGTAGCTGAACAGATTTCGCCACTCTTGGCGCAACTGGCGAAGTGGGGGCAGCAATTCGTAGACTGGATCGGCCCAAAGATACCGCCGCTCCTGGCTGAACTGGCGAAGTTAGCGGGGCAGCTCCTCTCCTGGGTGGCTAGCCAGATACCCCCCCTGTTGGCGCAACTGGCG
>VGOH01000235.1 GCA_016875955.1 Chloroflexota bacterium | reverse complement strand
AAACTGAATAGTGCAGCCAAGGTACTACCCGTTGTATAATGGGTAGTACTTTTTTGAGCACCATGTCTGTGCTCAGGAAGCGACATCGCTCATGGAACTGACCAAGATAGAACTGCCCTGCGGCCATTGCCCGATAACGGTACAGATACCCACCAGGAATATCATCAGCATCCTGACCAGAAAGGACGCCAAAGGCCTGGCCGATGAAAGGGAAGCCATCATCCAGAGCCTGCGCTCGCCGATAGAGTCGCCGCCGCTGCGCAGCCTGGTCAAGCCGAGCGATAAGGTGGCGGTTCTGGCCACCGATAATACCAGGCCCTGCCCCGACGACCGGATTCTGCCGCCGCTCCTCGCCGAGTTGGAGAGCGTGGTACCGCGTCAGAATATCACCGTAGTCGTCGCTCTGGGGCTGCACCCGCCTTTGAATAAAGCGGAACTGGCGGCCAAACTGGGTGAATACGTCGTGGCCAACTATAAAGTCGTCAACCATGACGTGAATGATACCGTCTATATCGGCACCACCTCACGCGGGACGCCGGTGGACATCAACCGCCGGGTGATTGACGCCGATTTCCGCATCAGCACCGGATTTATTGAGCCCCATTTCTTTGCCGGCTTTTCCGGAGGGCGGAAAAGCATCGCCCCCGGAGTGTTCAGCGTCCGCTCCGCCTATCACAACCACGGCTATCATATGCTGGAGCACCCCAAAGTGCGCGCCGGCATCCTCAAGGGAAACCCGATCCACGAGGACATGATAGAGCAGGCCCAGATGGCCCGGCTCAATTTCATCGTCAATGTGCTGCTCAACAAACAGGGTAATATCACCCATGTCGTCGCCGGCCACCCGTTCAAAGCGCATGAACAGGGCTGTCAGATAGAAAGGAAAATCGCCGGCGTTAAAGTGCCCCAGAGGGCGGATATCACCATAACCACCAACAGCGGCGCCCCGCTCGACCTGGACCTGTACCAGACCTGCAAGGGCATTGACACCGCCTCGCAGATTACCCGCGATGGCGGCATCATCATCATCGCCTCAATGTGCCGCGCCGGCATCGGCCCGGAGGCATTTCTGGAACTGCACCGCTCGGCTGGCTCCCCCAAAGAAGTGATACGGAAGATAAAGCGTGAGGAGCCTATCGGCGTCCAGTGGGAAAACCAGATTCTGGCCCGCGCCCAGCTAAAACAGGATATCTATCTGATTTCCAGTCTGGAGGACGGCGTTGTCCGTGACATGATGCTCACGCCGGTCAGCACTGTGGAGGCAGGACTGGAGAAAGCTTTCTCAGTCCTGGGGGAAGACGCCGAAATCATCGTCATCCCGGAAGGCCCCCTCATCCTGCCCCTGCTTTAGAGAGACCGGGTAATATTCGCACCCGGTGGTTCTTCCGCTCATCCCCTTGCTCCCCCTCTCAAACAGGTTTGCCTTTGGCGCTCCATTTTATTCATGCTTGAGAGTGGGAAAGAATTGGAGAGGGGTTCCGCCCCCTCTCCTCTATACTCCACTAAAACCAGAGGCGTCCTTTCCTTGACGCATGATGGAGGCTGTGTTATATTGGGTCTAGTGTCCCCTGTTAAGATACCTCACCAGAGGTTAAATATGAGCCGGATGCCAGGAACCGAGGCCACAGGCCAGATATCAGATGCAATTGCTACGGCTCATTGTTTCATCCGTTTCTTCAGCAAGACCCGCTTTCCTGCAGATTCCCGAAAGGAGTAATCAATATGAAAGACAACCTGCATTCTTATATGAAGGTCGGCATCGTGCAGCCGATGGCCTATCCGGAGACGGACACGGTGCAGGCCATCAGAAAGATAGCTGAGGACGAGTTCTTCGGTGCCATAGAGATTCCCTCAATTCCGGAAGAGATATATGAGGAAGTAAAGCAAATGCTCGGCTCAAGCCACCTCGTTGTCGGCTATGTTG
>VGOH01000234.1 GCA_016875955.1 Chloroflexota bacterium | reverse complement strand
GAAGTCGCACCGATAGCTTTTAAATTTTCTCTTCCGGGAGACCACTTCCTTTTCTATCTCGCTCCCTGACTTCTCAAGGGTCAGGCTGACGCCAATGATGTCGGCTCCGGCTTCAGCCAATGCCAGTGTCATCGCCCGGCCCAGGCCGTGCTTGCAGCCAGAGACCATTGCTACCTTCCCGTCCAGTTTAAATTTATCCAGAATGCCCATTCCTGCCTCCTCCTTCATTTACTAATTAACGATGAAATTCGGAACCCTTCACCAGACAGAGATGCCCGTGGTCTGATATGTTTTATTAATTGCCAGTCTAGGCATCTGGATTGTCTTTGTCAATATTTTGCGGAATTGTATTAGAGTCCATAAATTTATTATACTGGCTCAGTTAGCCTGGCAGTTTATCTTAAGAGGTGATAAAAAATCATGGAGAAGACGGTTCTGGTAAATGAGGGGGCGGAAGCCTTTGTCGAGCTGCTGAATGCCAATGGTGTGGAATATATTTTTCTCAACCCGGGGACGGATACCTTCCCGGTTCAGGAAGCCCTGTCCAAATATAAAGCGCTGGGCAAGCGCACCCCGGAAGTGATACTCAGCCTCCACGAGTCGGTGGGGATGGCGGCGGCGCACGGACACTTTATGCTCTCAGGACGGCCCCAGGTGGTCCTGGTGCATGTTGATGTGGGCACACAGCAGGTGGGCGGGGCGCTGCACAACGCCCAGCGCGGGCGCATCGGCGTTATTTTCTGCGCCGGGCGGGCCCCCTGGACTTTTGAGCAAAACCAGCGCGGCGAGCGTTTTCTCAACATACACTGGCTTCAGGAGCAGCTTGACCAGGCCGGCATAGTACGCGGTTACGTTAAATGGGATTACGAGTTGCGCACCAATGAAAATATCGGCCAGGTGGTGCAGCGCGCCTTTCAAATCGCCGCCACCGAGCCCTGCGGCCCGGTCTATCTTACTTTACCTGCGGAACTGCTCCTGGAGAAGATAAAGAAGGTGCGCATTCCGGCGGTCGCCAGGCATGCCGCACCGTCAACGCCGCAGGCTGATACCGCTGCCCTCAATGAAGCCGCCAGAATGCTGCTTGATGCCAAAATGCCGCTCATCGTCACCGGCGATTCGGGCAGAAAACCGCAAGCGGTGGCATCGCTGGTAGAGCTGGCCGAGGCTCTGGGCGCGCGGGTGGTTACTTCTCCGACGAGGATGAACTTTCCCACGACGCACCCCCTCTGCGGCGGCAGCGACCCTAACCCGTATCTGAAAGAGGCCGATGTCCTGCTGCTGATTGACTGCGACGTGCCCTATGTCCCGGCCCAGGGCAAACCCAGTCCTGAGGCTAAAATCATCCATATCAGCATTGACCCGGTGAAGCAGGATATCCCCATGTGGGTCTTTCCGGTGGACGTGCTTATCGGGGCCGACTCCAGCAAGGCCATCCCGGCCCTGAGCGAGGTGGTTCGCCAGAGGGCGACTCCAGAACAGCAGGCCCGCTTTAAAGCCCGCTCCAGGCAACTCAGGAGTGGACACCGGCAATTATTTGACGAGTGGCGCCGTTCGGCGCTAAATAAAGCCGGGCAAAAGCCAATCTCCCCCGAGTGGCTTTGCCATTGCATCAATGAGGCCATAGATGAGGACACCATCCTCCTGAACGAAACGGTCACCAATCTGCCGTTCGTAACCCGCCTCATTCAACGCACCAGGCCCGGCACATTCTTCAGCAACGGCGGCACCAGTCTGGGTTGGGGGCTGGGAGGGGCGCTGGGGGCCAAGCTGGCGGCTCCGGATAAGACGGTGGTAACCATGGTGGGTGACGGCAGCTTCGTCTTCGGCTGTCCCATTCCGACTCTCTGGGCGGCCGATGTCTATAAGGCCCCTTTTCTGTCCATCATCTTCAATAATGCCATATACCAGGCGCCCAAGGAGGCCCTACGCCGGGCCTATGGC
>VGOH01000233.1 GCA_016875955.1 Chloroflexota bacterium | reverse complement strand
TGAGATGAAGCCAGCGGGGAAGAAAAGAAAGCCGCCCTGCCGCCGCTGAAGAAAAATGAAGCGCTGAAGCTTCTGGAAATATACCTGGAGCAGTGCTTCACCCAGCCGCCGCCGCGCTTCACCGAGGCCACGCTGGTCAAGATGCTGGAGCAGTGGGGCATCGGCCGTCCCAGCACCTACGCGCCTATTCTATCCACCATTCAGGACCGCGACTACGTAAACAAGGTCAGGGGCTTTTTCCAGCCAACCGAGCTTGGCATCTTGGTGAACGACCTATTAAATCAGCATTTTGGAGACATCGTTGATATTCAATTCACCGCCGGGATGGAAGACGGGCTAGATGACATCGCCAAGAAGAACCGTGATTGGACAAGTGTTGTTCAGAATTTTTACAAGCCGTTTGATAAGGACCTGGAGAAAGCTTTTGAACAGGTTGAGAGGGTAAAGCTGCCCGTGGAATTGACCGATGAGACCTGCCCCAAATGCGGTAAGCCTCTGGCGATTAAAACGGGGCGGTTCGGCAAGTTCCTCGCCTGCAGCGGCTACCCCGAATGCAAGTACACGCAGTCGTATCAGCTCAAGACCGGAGTGAAATGCCCCCAGTGCGGCGGGGAACTGGTGGAGCGGATGAGCAAGAAGAAGCGCCCTTTTTATGGCTGCAGCAACTACCCAGAATGCAATTTCGCTACCTTCCATAAACCCCTCCCCGACCCCTGTCCCAAGTGCGGCGGCCTGCTGGTGCAATACCTGGGGCGCTTTCCCAAATGTACCAAGTGCGAATATAAAGGTAAACTGAAACGTGAGCATCAAGATTCAGGAAGCCCTGAATAGCTACTGGAGCTATCTGGAAGCGGAGCGAGGGCTATCGCCCTACACGGTGCGCAATTACACCAGTGACCTCATCGGCAACCGCGCCCGCGGCACCGAGAAAGGTTTCTTCCAGTTTCTGCAAATGAAGCACATCAACTCGCTGGATGAGGTGGACAAGCCAGTTATCCGCGATTTTATTTCATGGCTCATGGCCCAGGGCGTGGTCAAGAGCAGCATCGCCCGCAAGCTGTCGGCCGTCCGCTCCTTCTATCGCTATCTGGTGCGGGAGGAGAAAGTATCCAGAAATCCGCTGGAGAAAGCGTCGTCCCCGAAGCTGGACCGCCGCCTGCCCTCTTTTCTCACCGTGGAGGAAACGGTGCGCCTCCTGGAAGCGCCCGACCTATCCACCCCTCAGGGCATGCGGGACCGGGCTTTGCTGGAGCTGCTCTATGCCGCCGGACTGCGCGTGAGCGAACTTGAGAACCTGAACTTAGAGCAGTTGAACCTGGAGACCGATGAAATCCGCGTCTGGGGCAAGGGTTCCAAAGAGAGGATGGTGCTCATCGGAGCGCCGGCGGCACAGGCTTTGCAAAACTATCTGGCCGATAGCCGCCCTGCTTTCCTTGGCAAAAAAAAGATGGATGCCGTTTTCCTGAACCAGTACGGCGGCCGACTGCCAGCGCGGAGAATACAGAAAATTATGGACAAGTACGCGCGGAAAGCCGGCATTGGCAAGAGGGTTTACCCCCATATCCTCCGGCACACTTTTGCCACCCACCTGCTTGACGGCGGCGCTGACTTAAGGGTCGTTCAGGAACTGCTCGGCCACGCCCAGCTGGCGACCACCCAGGTGTATACCCACGTCAGCCAGAGCCAGGCCCGGAAGGTATACCAGTCCGCTCACCCCATGGCCAGAAAGAGAGAAAACAAAGTTGAAGATAGCTAACCGATTGCAGCGGCTGCGGCAGAAACTGGCGGAGCGAGAGGTTGATGCCATATTCATCTCCCAGCCGGAGAATCGCCGCTACCTATCCGGCTTTGACGGCTCCGCTGGCTACCTGCTAGTCACGGAGAAGGACGCTGTTATCGCCACCGATTTCCGTTATCTGGAACAGGTCAAACGGCAGTCGCCCGATTATAAG
>VGOH01000232.1 GCA_016875955.1 Chloroflexota bacterium | reverse complement strand
CAGAAGCGCCACCATTCCGGTCTGGGGAGTCAAAGAACTTAATGTAGACCCGAAAGGGGTCGGCATGTCCGGCTCTTTTACCCGGGTTGTCCGGATATACGCGCCGGAGCGTGCCTGCCGGGGGGAAATATTGCAGGGAACCCCGGAGAACCAGGTCGATTGCCTGATTGAGCGGCTGAAAGAGAACGGACTGATTTAGAGCAGGAAGATATGAGCGATAAGTCCTGTCATGGGGTATGGGTATTCGCCGAGCAGCGCCACGGGCGGGTTAAGAGCGTCGTTTATGAGCTATTGGCCAAGGGCCGGGAGCTGGCCGACGCACTGCATACGGAGTTGAGCACCGTCTGTTTCGGCCACAAAATTGATGATATTGACCGGCTGATTGCCCGCGGCGCCAATAAAGTCTATCTTGCGGACAGCCCTGAGCTGGCGGACAACCAGGAAGACCTCCTGACCGGGCAGCTCGTGGAGCTGGTGCAGCAGCACCGGCCCGAGATTGTCCTGGCCGGGGCCACGGCGCTGGGCCGGGCGTTTATCCCCCGTGTGGCCGCGGCAGTGAAGACAGGGCTTTCCGCCGACTGCCTTGACCTTGACGTTGATGCGGAAAAGCAGTTGCTCCTGCAGACCAAGCCTACCTTCGGCGGCAATATCATGGCGGTAATCACCTGCCCCGAGGCGAGGCCGCAGATGGCGACGGTCCGACCCCATGTGTTTTCACAGCGCGAGCCAGAAGGCCAGCGAAAGGGAGAAATAATAAAGGTGGACTTCAGGCGGGAGCGCTTCACCGCCCGGACGAAGCTCATTGAATTTATAGAAGAGGTCACCGAGACAGTGAAGATGGAAGAGGCGGAAGTCATCGTCGCCGGCGGGCGGGGATTACAAAAGGCGGAGAATTTTGAGATGCTCAGGGAGCTGGCCTCGGTCATGGGGGCAGCGGTGGGCGCCACGCGTGCCGTGGTGGACGAGGGGTGGATTGGCTACCCGCACCAGATTGGCCAGACCGGAAAAACCGTTTGTCCCAGACTATATATCGCCGTGGGCATCTCCGGGGCGCTGCAACACCTGGTGGGCATGCAGACCTCGGACTGCATCGTTGCCATCAATGACGACCCTCATGCCCCTATCTTTGAGGTGGCCACCTATGGCATCGTGGGCGACCTGTTTCAGGTGGTGCCGCTGCTCACCGAGAAACTCAAAAAACGATAATCAGCGACCGATTATTCTTTTATCAGTAAAATGTTGTTTCTTAACTATGCAACCATAATTGACCCTCTACTGCGCGGTCTGAGAGCTTATGCCGTGGAGTTTTCCGGGATTAAAGCAGGCGATAGAGTCCTAGACGTCTGCTGCGGCACCGGCGACCAGGCGTTTCACTATGCGCGGGCTGGCGGTATAGTTACAGGTATAGACCTGGACCCGAACATGCTTGAACTGGCCAGGAAAGATAAAAGAAGAACAGGAAGCGTCTCATTTCAGCTGGCCGATGCCTGCTATCTGCCCTTCAGGGACAACTGCTTTGATTGTGCTGCCATTTCCCTGGCTCTGCACGAGAAAGAGGGAGCCGCCCGGGGTAAAGTAATTATGGAGATGAAAAGAGTGGTCAGGAAAGGCGGCGCTTTAATATTCATCGATTTTCAGGCGCCACTGGCCAGAAATAAATTATCCCGTCTGGTCAAAGTCATTGAGTTTTTCGCGGGCCGAAATCACCACCGGTGCTTCAGGGATTTTATCGAGCAGGGTGGTCTGGCTGAAATATTGAAGAAGAATCAGCTTAACGAAGACAAACGAGATTATTGCTATGACCGCCTCATCACCATTATCAGGGCGATTAACTCGGAACACCCTGCTTAAGGCACTATTTGCCCATGTTTGTTCTTTTACTCACCCCCTTTATCCCCCTCTCAAACAGGTTTGTCTCTGGCGCTCCATTTCAATAATGTTTGAAAGGGGGAA
>VGOH01000231.1 GCA_016875955.1 Chloroflexota bacterium | reverse complement strand
GATTCCTTTCCATCCCTAAATCCGGTTTCCAGGGTCCACCTCAAGATGTAATAGTAAACAATCGTTTCCACCGCCAGATTCACGTTGGTGGTATAAACTCATGTTTAGACTATCGCAAGGCAGACTTGTCCCGAGGGTTCGGTATACGAAGCCATTTTGAGTGAGTTGTTGAGCTATTGTCCCGGCATCAGAGGTGTCAGGTCTGCCGTTTTTTGGACTTTTTCACCACCTCGTAGCGGGGCGCCTTCGTGCGTGGCCATCCTTTTGGCCATCCGGGAGACTTTCCTCGGGGTTTGGGCATACGTGCGGGTGTACCAATCTGCGTCAAAATACCTCCGATGCTCTGGATGGCCCGTTTTGGGGTGAGCTTCGTCTGTGGTTTTTGCCAAGGTAAGGGGCAATCTGTGACGATGGATTTGGCCATCCATACCTGCCAGGTTAAAAGCGGCATCAAGTCGCTCCATCGCTGACACTGTTCAGGCGTTTTGAGTCTGGGCAAGGTCCAGTGTAGTCGGCTTTTGGCGAAGTGATACCAGCATTCGATGGCGAAGCGTCTCAGGTATAGGGGCCACCAGTCTTCCAGGGGAGGTGGCGTTTCCCCGATCCAGGCGATGAAGAGATCCTTCGGTTCTCGTCTGGTGCCTTTGGCATCTACACGATGGATACGGATGAGAAGAAAGGGCTGCTTGGGGGCTTCTCTGAAGTGCAGATTCTCAAAAAGCTGCACCACCACCGGCCCCAACTTCTCATCGATGACGTGCAACGTCTGTGCAGGTTCTGGCCAGGTTTGCGGGTCAGACGGCTTGAATTTGGCGCCGTGCTGGGCAGGCCGTCCCCACCCTCGATAGGGAGGCGGGCATCCCCAAAGACATCGATTGGGACGGATACGGACCACCTTGTCGGCATCAATATCGGCCGTGGCCTTCACAAAAGGGGCACATCCATATTCCGAGTCCCACAAGCTGATGGGGCGTATCTGCAAGACCGCACGCACGCGCCGAAGTTGATCGGCCCCCTTCTGGATGGGATCGGTTGTGCTTTCGATGCGCTCGTGCAGTAAAGGTAAGGTCCAGTTTTGTGCCGTATCGGGAAGAAAGGCAACCGTGCTGTAACCTTGCCCAATCGTGATCGGCTTATTCCCCCATATCTTCGTGGGATGATGCTCAATCGTCCGGTCCCGCAATGTCCGCGCCGACAACCGAGGCCAGGCCGTGTGATCCCCCACAAAAACAGGACGACCCGTTGTGGGGATCTGCAAAGCATAAAGCCTCAACAGGGCTTCCCGATCCGGACGACCATCTTGAAGCGCTTCATACACACTCGACCACTGCCGACGAAACACCGGAGAAAGCGACAACTCCGCAAAACTATCAGCCGATGGGGTCAACAACACGGCATCGCCTAACTCGAAAAACGCATCCCGGCCTGTGCCTAATGCCTCGTAAGCCGTTTGCCGAAACCCCATCAACTTATCATATTGCCCTTCCCAACTCAAGCCAGAAAGGGGCAACGCTTCCTGATTCAGCTTGACCTGTGAGGAGTTCGACGATACCTTTGTCATCACGGGCTCCTTCAGTTATAGGATACAGGACTTCTGTGTGATCCTCCTGTACCCAATTTAACTCCGGAGCCCTTTGCTGTCACTCCTCTTTTAGTCTAAACGCGAGATCAGGTGGTGTGGCAGCGGACGCTCTTTGCCGTTTTTGGGGTGAATGTCGAGTCCGTCACGGCAATCGTCTCCGTCTTCATGTTCGGGCTCGGCATTGGGGCGCTTGCCGGCGGCGTGCTCTCCAAGCGGTATCCTGAGCATCTGCCCTACCTTTTTGTGGCGTGCGAACTCCTCATCGGGGGCTTCGGGCTGGTCAGCCTGCCGGTGATCCGGGCGGTCGGGGAGGGCGTGGCGCACGATGGGCTGTTGACGACGTTTTTAACGGCGTTCCTGCTGCTGTGTTTCCCCACGCTGTTGATGGGGG
>VGOH01000230.1 GCA_016875955.1 Chloroflexota bacterium | reverse complement strand
TGGCCAGGGGGGGCCGGGTGGTGGAGGCGCTGCCGCTGTCCATTGCCGGTCTCATGTCGCCGCTGTCCATCCAGCAAGTCGCCGAAAAGGTGGCCAGCCTGGAGCGGGCTTTGGCCAGGATGGGGGCCACCTCCGGCCACTCCTTCATGAGCCTGAGCTTCCTGGCCCTCTCCGTCATTCCCTCGCTCAAGCTCACCGACCGGGGGCTGGTGGACGTAGACAAGTTCCAGTTTGTGCCGCTACAGGAGGGGGAAACGGCGGGAGGCGATGTGCGGCTGGACAACGCATGTCCTGGCGAGTAATGGTGAAAAGAGCCCAATAGTGGTGCATAGATTATTATACCCACCCTGGGTTGGCGTTATTTCTATAGTACTTCTCTCAAAACATTGTGTCAAGTTGAAGAAGAGTTTATAAACTCAAGAGAGGGTTGGTGCTTGAGAGATTTAAAACCGGAACACTTTTTGCCCCTCCCAAGGTAAGAATATTCTCTAAACTTAAATCAATCGTAACAATTGGCGCAGTATTAGTACGAACAACGAGGATTGCATTAATTGGTCTCATTAATCTTGTTTGAAAGTTTGGCTGTATACGATCAAGATATTTCGAAGTAAAAAATCCGTCAATAGTTGCCGTCGGAAGATTCTTACCTGACGCAACAACCTGATCTGTTGCTGTGTTGTTTTGTTGTGGAATAGATGTTGACATTATTGCTCCGTTGCGAAAAACGCCTTTGTTTGGTTCGAATACGATAAGTAAAGTTCCATTTTGAGGCTGTGGAGCATAATGGATAAACACATCCCTAGGAAGACCGTTAACAACGGTCGAGCCATTAGGAAGTCTTAACGCGATATAATTTGGACCTTCGGAAGTTTTTATGAATTGCAATTCAGTAATTTGATTAGAATTTTCTCCGGGTGTAATATCATATGGAAGGGGGAAAATGACGTTATCGGGAAAACCAGCTTTTAATAGAAGTTGATTAGTAACTTCAACACGAAGACTAACTGCACCAGTCTGCTCCGTTTTTTCTGGAGATCTGTTATAGAATTCTGGATAAAACAAGCCGGCAAAAACGTTTTCTTTTATTCCGTATGGATTACTGTTTTCAGCCCGGTAAACTACCGTTTTAACACCGTGTATTTCCTGAATTTCCTGATGAAGGCCAGTTATTGCTGGAACGGTTAATACTTGACCTTTTTCCGTGGTGACGATATAAGTACCATCAGTTTGTCTCTCTAGCCTGGCGGCTGGAACAGGAGTGGCCGTGGTAGTTGGTTCGGGCGGGTTGGTGGCCAGCGGAAGCGGGGTTTCGGTGGGAGGAGGTGCCGTAGGAGTTACCGGCGACAAGGTTGCTATCGGCGTTACCGGTTCCACCCGTTGGAGAGGAGTGGGTGGCGGAACTGGTCCTTCGCAGGCGGAAAGAAGCCAGGAGCCAAGCAGAGCAATAGCTACAAAGCCGGCCCTTCCCCACCTTCGGGGTTCTTCAGTTCTTCGCCGGTCTGTTGATAGGCCTCGTGGCTTGTTGGACATTGCCACTCGGGGATCGTGCACGACGCCTGAAAGCTCCATTGCCAACCTCCCGGCTATCCCAAATGCCAAGGACTGAATAGCCTTCAAACCCGTCAGGTCTCTAAGACCTGACGGGTTTGCACTTAACCATCATTGCGAGCCGAAGCCGCGAGCGAAGCGTGGCGGGCAGCGAAGCAATCTCCCTCATGGCGCAACAAGGAGATTGCTTCATCGCTGCGCTCCTCGCAATGACACTTATCGGCTGGCGAAGGCTTGCAGCGCCAGCCGAATTTTTTCGGCCACGGGGAGGTCGCTGTCTTTGGGGAGGGCGGCCACCACCCGCTGAGCCTCGGCGGCGGGGTAGCCCAGGTTGGTCAGGGCGGCTACCACCTCGGCGTCCGGCCCGCTCAGCGCCGGGGCGACCAGGTCCCCCAGGTCAATCTTGCCCCGCAACTCCAGGACAAGG
>VGOH01000229.1 GCA_016875955.1 Chloroflexota bacterium | reverse complement strand
CTCTTCCTGGGTGTGGCCATGTTCCTGGAGGTATTTTTTCAGGCCCTCCCATTGGTTTGAGCTGTAGCCTATTTGAAATTCGGCCACCGTTTTATCCGTGAAACCGCGGCTCTGGACATACCGCCTCGTTTTGGCCGCCTCCGGGGAATTGAGCAGCTGGTCGTGGAAATACTGAGCGGAGGCCCCGTTGATTTTATAAATGCTCTCTTGCTCTTCCTTTGCCTCGTCCCTGCCCGGTCGGGAGGGGAGGACCACGCCGGCCCGGTCGGCCAGAAGGCGCAGCGCTTCCCCGAAGTCCAGCCCCTCCTTCTTCATCAGGAAGGAAAAAACATCGCCGCCGGTGTTGCAGCCGAAGCAGTGCCAGCTCTGCTGTTCCGGATAGACGAAGAAAGACGGGTTTCTTTCACTGTGAAATGGGCACAGGCCTACCAGATTGCGCCCCGCTTTTTTCAGGGCCACGTACTGGCCGACGATGCCCACGATGTCCGTCTTCTGTTTGACTTCGTTAATAGCGCTCATTTAACCGGCCTGCTCTCTGGATTAAGAGCTATTTAATTCCTGGTCTATCCGCTGGGCGTACTGGTCAGTCATGCCCGCAATATAGTCGACGACCCTGCGCTCGGTGTTATCGCTGTAAGCGAGGTATTCTGGCGGCAGTCTGTCTGCATGCCGGATAAAATATTGATAGAGTCGCTGAACCACTTCCCTGGCCCGGTGGCTCTCTTCCTCTGCGGACTTCACATTGTACACACGGTCGAAAAGGAAATCCCGGAGCACATTGGTGGCCTCCAGAATGGCGGGGCTCATGTCTATTTTCGGGCTTTCCGGCTCTATTTTATCATACCCGCTGACCGCCCACGAGCTATCAATAATGTCACTGACCATGCTGTTGATGCGCTGCGAGTGAGTCATGCCCAGCGCTTTCACCGCCTGGAGGGGCAGGTCTCGCTCTGTGATGATGCCGGCCCGGATGGCATCGCCGATGTCATGGTTGATATAGGCGATGATATCCGCCATCTTGACGATTTCTCCTTCCAGGGTGTCCACTTTCCCCCAGCCGTTGCCAAGCACCCCGCTGCCCGATTTGGAATGGTGCAGGATGCCGTCCCTGACCTCAAGAGTAAGGTTGAGCCCGCGGCCATCATTTTCCAGGAGGTCAACCACTCTCAGGCTCTGTTCGTTGTGCCGGAACCCCGGCGCGTAGAGCTCGTTGAGCACGTCCTCCCCAACGTGGCCGAAGGGTGTGTGCCCCAGGTCATGGCCCAGGGCAATGGCCTCGGTCAGGTCTTCGTTCAGATTAAGCGCCCTGGCTATGGTGCGGCCTATCTGGGAGACCTCCAGGGTGTGGGTCAGCCTGGTGACATAGTGGTCGCCCAGCGGGGCGATGAACACCTGCGTTTTATGCTTGAGGCGGCGGAACGCCTTGCTATGGATAATGCGGTCGCGGTCACGCTGGAAAGCAGTCCTTATCTGGCAGGGCTCTTCGTCTCTCAATCTGCCCCTGGAGAACCGGCTTTTCACCGCGTATGGAGAGAGGCTTTCCTCCCTTTCCTCACTGAACTGGCGAATGGTAAGGCGCCTGACCACAGGGATTTCAATCTCACTGACCGAATGCTGATGAACCGGGAGCTATAATATATTATACCACACTGGATAGCTAAAATGGTTTTATTCGCTTTTGGCTGGCAGTAACCCATCTCCAGCCAGAATCACCGGTAAATGACCGCGGGCTTTAATGGCTGGAGAGGAGAGGGGAAGCAAGGGGGTGAGTAAAAGAACAACCATAGGCAAAAAGTACCCTCCACAAGAAAGCATTGCTCCTGTCCCGCTCATCAGGTATAATTTATACGTGCGCCTGTAGCTCAGCGGACAGAGCATCGGTCTTCGGAACCGGGGGTCGTGGGTTCGAATCCCACTAGGCGCGTTTTTAAAAGCAAGCTGGCAGATAGACTCAGGACAAGTCCGACCCATCTTCCA
>VGOH01000228.1 GCA_016875955.1 Chloroflexota bacterium | reverse complement strand
CCGGGCAGGGTCGGGCAGCTTATATTTTTTCAGGTCCTCTTTGGTCTTGATGGCTGGCTCCAGGAGCATGGGAATACCGAAGGATACCCCGGAGTACTGCTTGATGGCGCCCCACTGGTCGCGGACGATTCTCTTCTCTTTGTTCAGCACTTCGTAGCTGTCGGTTCGCGTCTCGTGGTAGCAGACCGCATCTAAGTCCATGTACTCAACGAAGTCCTCATAGGAGGCGCCCGGCTTCAGGGCTTCAATAACCCGCTCGTCAATGTCTATTTCAAACGTGGGTACCACGTCCGGTTCCTGCAGGCGGACCGCCTTCATTATGCGCTCTAAACTGGTGAGCTTCTGCATCTTAACTACCCTCCGTTACTTTTTTACCAGTTCCCTGGCTTTTACCACGGCTTCCACGGCGTCACGGGCGTAAGCATCAGCCCCAATCTGGTTGGCAAAGGACTGGCTCAACGGGACGCCGCCGACAATTACCTTGACCTTTTCTCTTAAACCAGCCTCCTTGAGGAGTTTGATTGTCTCGGGCATCTTGGGCATGGTGAAGGTCAGCAGGGCAGACAGGCCGAGGAGGTCATAGCCGCCCTTTTTGATTTCCTCGCAGAAACGCTGTGGCGGGACATCTATGCCGAGGTCGGTTACCTCCCAGCCGTTTCCCTCAAGCATCAGGATGACGATGTTTTTGCCGATATCGTGAAGGTCACCCTCAACCGTACCGATGGCGCACTTTCCCGTATAGGCGGCTCCCTTGCGGGAAAGTTCGGGTCGGAGCAGCCCTATGGAAGCTTTCATGGCATCGCCCGCCATGAGCAGCTCTGGCAGAAAAATCTGGCCATCTTCAAAGTCCTTGCCTACCCGGTTCATCGCCGGCAGCAGCCCCTTGTTCAGCACGTCTTTGGCCGGCACCTTGGCTGCCAGTGCCTTTTTGGTGAGCTCGGTGGCTTTGGCGACCTGCCCATCGGCAACACTATCGGTAAGTTCGTTAAAGTTAAACATTGCCCGGTCTTTCACCTCCATTGTTTCTTTAATATGGTCATACTTGATATTGTAGCACAGTGCGTCAAGAAAAGTCGGCCTGATTTCAACTCAAGCCCAGCAAGGACAGCGAATCACGATTAATTATCTGCTCCAGGAGTTCGCCGGGAACCTCCGGAAGGTGGTGTTTTTTGATGAAATCACCCAGATGACGCAGGCCATCAATCGTTTCCTGCGGCGTGGTTATCGGGTAGTCGGAGCCCAGAAGCAGCTTGTCCATCACCGCCCATTCGTAAGCCATGCGCATGCCGTTGAAGAATGCCCAGGGCCGGTAGAACCGGGCTGAGACATCGGCATAGACGTACGGGTGCTTCCTTATCACCGCCAGGCAGTCTTCCGTCCAGGGGTGACCGATGTGTGCCATAACGATGTGCAGTTCTGGAAAACGGATGGCGATTTCGTCCATGACCAGCGGGTGGGCGTAGCGGAGAGGCGCATCGCGCATCGGCGAGGTGCCCTGATGAAACATTATGGGCAGGTTGAATTCCCGGGCTTTGGCGTAAACGCGCAGTGCGTTTTTCCCCAGAGGGTCGAAGTTCTGGTAGTTAGGTCCCAGCTTGAGGCCTTTTAGCCCGAGGTCATGGTAAGCCCTTTCCATCTCATCAAGCGCATCCGGGGCATCCGGCCAGACCGTCATGAAGCCGATGACTTTCTCCGGCGCGGCTGCCACCAGCGCCGCCGTGGCATCATTGGCTTTGTCGGCATCTCTCTCACCGATGACGGCGGGGCGGTCCGGGGGCATGGCGATGCCGAAAGAGACGACCCTGTCCACCGCCTCCATGGCCTTGAAGAAATCGCGGTGGGTGGTGGTGAGCTTGACCGGTATGCCCGCCCGCATCTTGGTATTGATGATTTCCTCTCCCGGCGGTATCTTCGCTACATGTGTCGGTACGTGGGTATGCACATCTACTATCATGGCTGCCTCCTGTCAATATAATCTGGCTGAT
>VGOH01000227.1 GCA_016875955.1 Chloroflexota bacterium | reverse complement strand
TACCGTCAATCACGACGACCCGGGGCAGGTCTTTGCTATCATGCAGCTTTTCGCGCCAGCTTTTGCGCATCTTCGCCATGATTCCCTCCCCTCCTCAATATCCCGACTTTTTGCCGGTGATATGTTCAATATCTATCCTTACCACCGTGGTACGGTCGGCCTTTGGGAATTCCATGTCCGGCCCCTTTTCCCCGAACTGCCGCATAATCGCCGTCAGGCCGCGGATTTTAGCCTCTTCATCCTTCAAGATATGAGCCCGGCCCACACCGATGACGCTGCGGTATTTCGCCGACCAGCCACAGGGTTCTTCAGCACGGATAACTTCAATATCGGTGTCTATCTCCACACAGACCCGGTTATTCTTTTTAATAAGTTCGAGCTTACGGCCCTCCGGCGCGCAGTGAAAATAGAAAGCGTTCTTTTCATAGCCAAAGCAGACCGGCACCACGTACGGTTCGCTGCCGTCAACAAGGCCGACCCGGCATACCCTGGCTTGCTTTATAATCTGCTCGATTTCAGCGGGTTCGGTGATTTCTCTCTCTTTTCTGCGCATTTGCCAGACTATTTTACCACCTCATCGGGATGTATTATCCTGCCAGCTACGGCACTGGCGGCGGCCACTGCCGGATTTGCCAGATATATTTCCGATTTGGGATGCCCCATCCGACCAACGAAGTTGCGATTGGTGGTGGAGACACACCTTTCCCCGGCCGCCAGCACACCCGTATGGCCACCGAAACACGGCCCACAGGTGGGAGTGCTCACCGCGGCACCGGCTTCAATAAATATTTCAATAATTCTTTCTTCCAGAGCGTCAATATACACCTGCTGGGAACCCGGGATAACGATACAGCGCACCCTGTCATGTACTTTCTTGCCCTTCATTACCTGAGCCGCCACCCTCAAATCATCAAGTCGACCGTTGGTGCAGCTGCCGATAATCACCTGGTTGATTTCAATGCCTCCGGCCTTATCTACCGGCCTGACATTGGCTGGCGAGTGTGGAAATGCCACCTGCGGCCCCAGCCCCGAAACGTCATACTCTATAATCCGGGCATACTCAGCATCCGGGTCCGGCTCATAGACATTATAGGGATGCTGTGCTCTTGATTTTATGTAAAGTTGTGTTTTATTGTCCACCCGGAAGAGCCCGGCCTTGCCGCCAGCTTCAACGGCCATATTGGCCATGGTGAAGCGCCCGTCCATGGGCAGCGCATCGATTGCCTCACCGGTGAACTCCATGGCGGCATAGAGCGCACCGTCAACGCCAACATCGCCGATGGTATGCAGGATAAGGTCCTTCCCTCCGGTCCACCGGCCCGGATGGCCGTGGTACACAAACTTAATCGTCGGGGGCACCTTCATCCAGAGGTCGCCGGTGGCCATAGCCGCCGCCAGGTCGGTTGAGCCTACCCCGGTGGCAAAAGCACCCACAGCGCCGTAGGTGCAGGTGTGCGAATCACCACCAATCACCACCTGCCCGGGCAGCACAATGCCCTGCTCCGGCAGCAAAACATGCTCGATACCAGCCTTACCTATCTCAAAGAGCATGGCCTCCTGTGCCTGACAGAACGCACGCATCATCTTGGCAATCTCGGCAGAAGCGATGTCCCGGCTGGGCATAAAATGGTCAAGCACCATCACGATTTGCCTGGGGTCAAAGACATGGCTCAAGCCAAGTTTTTGAAATTCCTTAATGGCAATAGGGGCTGTGATATCGTTGCTCAGAACCACGTCCACCCTGGCATTGACAAATTCACCGGGGCGTACCCGCTTCCGGTCCGTGTGTGCCGCCAGAATTTTCTCCGCCAGATTCATGGCATCTTCCTTCCATTTCCAGTGCGATTGGCATCTCGGATTCCACTCAGCTTTATTTTTTCGCCGTCAGCAACCGATTAAGCGCATTCATGTAAGCTTTGGCACTCGCCACCACGATGTCGGTATCGGACCCTCGGCCAGTGTAGGTGACACCATTGCCTTCAATCCG